>JBGTMM010000734.1:0-6024 GCA_041743635.1 Bythopirellula sp. | reverse complement strand
TGCGGCAGCTTGCGGTAGCCGCTGAGTTCCACCATCTTGGGGTCGATCATCAACATGCGTACCTCGTCGGGACCACGGCTCATCAACATCGAGAGAATGATCGAGTTAAGGCACACGCTTTTGCCAGTACCGGTTCGTCCTGCGATCAGCAGATGTGGCAGCGTGGTAAGATCGACGACCAACGGATTGCCCGACACGTCCTTGCCGAGATAAATGGGGATCTTCATCCGCCGGGCATGGCCGTTGGATTCCTCGATCACTTCGCGCAATCGCACGAGTTGGCGATGCTCGTTGGGAACTTCGATGCCGACGGTGTTCTTGCCGGGACTGGGGGCGACAATCCGCACACTCGGAACGCGGAGCGCGATCGCCAAGTCGTCGGCCAGGTTGGTGATTTTCGCCAGCCGCAGGCCCGCTTCGAGTTGCACTTCGTACTGGGCGATCACGGGCCCGGTTTCGATCTCGACGACTTTCACATTGAAGCCAAAGTTCTTGAACGTCTTTTCGAGAATCCGCGCCTTGCGGCGGACTTCTTTCTCGTGTTCCTCGTAGCTGACATTCTCTGGTTCCAAGAGCAATTCGAGCGGCGGGAGTTCGTAGTCGCAGTCGGTCTCAGGCTGCCGTTGTTCGGCCGCTTCGAGTTGGCTAATGACCTCCTCGCGCTCGCTTTTCTTGAGCAGCTTTTTCCCCTTCTTCAGAGTCGAAGTCAGCTTTTCCTTGAGCGGAGAGGGTTCTTCTTCTGCCTCGTCACCGTCCGCTACTGAATTTTCTGAATATGGGGACTCGCCTGTTTCTTCTTGTTGAACAGCGGCTTCCTGCTTGGTTGCGGGGGTGCGAACTGTTAACTTCTCGACGTCGTCTTCGTATTCACCGCCCGCTAAAGCGGGCTCGCCGTCTTCGTATTCCCACTCTTCTTCGACGGCTTCCTCGTCCTCGGACTCAGTGTCATCAATGCCCTGCTCGACATCGGTGGCGGGCCGTTTCTTGTGGGAAGGTTTTCGCGTTTGGCCCATGTGGCCGAGCGTGGCGAGGCCACGGCTGGAGGCGACGGTCGTGACGGCAGCGACGCGGAACAGAAAATAATCGGTGCACAACAACCAACCGGCCAAGAGCACGCTGAGCGAGAGGATGTAAGCCCCCGCGGTTGCGAAGTGCGATTCTAATAGTGCGCGGCCCATGGCCCCCAAAAATCCGCCGGGACCGATTTCGGGACCCGGCGTGGAATTAGTCAGGAGCATGTTGGCGAGCGTGCTGAGGGCGAAGAGTGACAACGCCCAGCCCATGGCCCGCACGATGGGTTGATCGATTTCCCGCCGTAAGAGCAGCACGAGGGAAAGCGCGGAGAGCGAGCCGACGAAATAATAGGCACCCACGCCGATGCTTTCGAGCAGATAGTGCGAGATGTAGGCCCCGATGGGGCCGACGGAGTTTTGATATTCCGTGCGGGGGGGTTGCACTAGGGTGCTGGGCGGATCGGCCGGGTCGTAAGTGGCGAGCGAACCGCCCAACAGCGCGGTCACGGCCAACAGCGCCAGCGTGAACAGGTCGATGCGTAAACTGCGATTTTCGAACATCAGTGGTCTAACGATCTGTTTTTTTGTCCGCTCGTGTCATCGTGACAATCGCGCAACGATCGCGGGGCCCATCCGTGCCCGAGTTGGCTTCCCTAGTTTTCCATCCTAGTGGCATTTATCCGATTAACAGACAATACGCGCACACTGAGCGCACGTGGTTGCCTGTCTTCATCTTCGACTGGCTGCGAGTCGGCGGTGCAGCTTTGCTTATGGCTTGTGTTACGGCTCGCTTGGCAAGCATAATCGGCACAAGAAGCAGTGCCAGGAACCCCTCCCTTGCGGGAGGGGCTAGGGAAGACAGAATTTGAGAAATAATATCCCTAGCCCCTCCCGCAAGGGAGGGGAAAATAACGGTCATGCCGATGGGGCAAAATTGATGCGAGGCTTGAGCAGGCCGGGCGATTTTTCCTCAAGTAGGGCAATCAAGTTTCCCTGTTCGTCAAACCCCGCAGAGGTGGTGTTAGCCCAACTCTCAGGCGTGGCAATCGCGCGGCCAAAACGCAACTCGGCGATTTGGTCGCTGTTTAGTTGAAGGGACGGCAAATGGCCAACCGCCGTAGCGGGAGGCTGCAGGTGCTCGTGAATTTGATCGAGATTTAAATCCAAGATCGAAAGGGAATCGCTCACGTCGAACACGCCGATCCGCGTGCGGATGAGCTCGCTCATGACGGAGCCCGTGCCTAGGCGTTCGGCCAAGTCGCGGCCGAGGCTGCGGACGTATGTGCCGCTGCCGCAGCGAATCGCGAGTTCCAAGCGCGGATAAACGTAAGCCGTGATTCTAAGGTCGTAAATTTCTATGGCTCGTGGGGTGATCGTGAATTCTTTTCCCTGTCGGGCCAATGCGTAGGCCCGTTTCCCTGCGATTTTTACCGCTGAGTAGGCAGGCGGGACTTGGTCGATGCGGCCCACGAATTGTGGTAAGGCCGCTGCGATTTCCGTAAACGTCGGTACGTGGGCGTCAGCAAGTTCGGTTATCTCGGTTTCGATATCATCGCTCGCGCTGGTACGACCAAGCAAGAAGGTTGCCCGATACTCTTTGGGCATCTGCTGCACGTATTCGATCAGCCGCGTCGCCGGACCAAGGCAGATGACGAGTACGCCGGTGGCCAGCGGATCGAGCGTTCCCGCATGGCCGACCTTGGCCGGGCGGACGAGACTCTGCACGCGATTGACCGCATCGCGCGAGGTCCAGCCGGGCGGTTTGTTGATGTTGAGGATGCCGAACATTTCGCTGATTTATTTATGACGGCCGCTTGCGGCTTAGCCATGTTTTGCTTCACGCCGCTAAGCCGCGAGCGGCGAGGTCTATGCCAACACGATACCATGCAGGATACTGGAGAGCCGCATAACCTTCACCCCGAACTGGGCATTTTTGTGACCGACGAACCTGCTATCCCTGAATATCCGGCTGATCTGGGCACGGCCTTGCTCGAAGCGGAAATCGAACTCACCGATGCGCAAGTGGAATTGCTGGATCACTATCGCGAGTTGCTATGGAAGTGGAACGAACAGCTTAATCTCACGCGGCATACGACGCTCGAAAAGTTTGTCACCCGCGATGTGGTGGATAGCTGGGAACTCGCCAAATTGCTCGGCAAGCGCGAGCGGGTGCTCGACATTGGCACGGGGGGCGGCGTGCCGGGACTGGTGCTGGCGATTTGTCGGCCTGACTTGCGGGTCAGCGTGTGCGAATCGATGCTCAAAAAAGCGAAGGTGGTCGAAGCGATTGTGGTGGAGTTAAGTCTGAGCGTGTCGGTGTACGCCTGCCGGGCGGAGGAAGTGTTGGAACTACAAACCTTTGATACGCTCACTGCCCGTGCCGTGGCGGCGCTGCCCAAAATTTTGCGATGGGTAGAGCCGCATTGGAACGCGTTTGACCGGCTGCTCTTAATCAAGGGTCGTAAATGGGTCGAAGAACGGGGCGAAGCGCGGCATCTGGGGCTGCTCAAAAAACTCGAACTCCGTAAAGCCGCCACTTACCTGACTCCCCGCACCGATGCGGAAAGCGTAATTCTGAGTATTGAACAGGCTAAGAAATGAAATTTTCTGGGGGATAGATTTTCCAGCATAACTGTTCTAAACTCGGTTCTGCGTTTTTAGCAACATCTTCATAGGTCGTTTCAACCTATTTTCCATTTGTGAACGGAGAACATTCTCGTGGCAGACGAAAAACAACCAGCGGCCAATTCCGAGCAGCAGCAACAGCAGCGCGTGCAAGTTGACGACAGTCACGCTTCGACATCTTATGCGAACTTTTGCCGCGTGACCGGAACGCCGGAAGAGCTGATCATCGACTTTGGCCTGAACGCTCAGCCGTTTGGCGTGCCGTCCGAGCCGGTGGTGATTACCCAGCGACTGGTGACCAACTACTTCACCGCCAAGCGGTTGCTGCACGCCTTGCACCTGTCGGTTCAGCGGCACGAACAAGCCTTTGGCGTGTTGGAAGTCGACGTGCAAAAGCGCGTGGTCGCGAAACCGCAAGCGTAAAAAAGCGCTAGGCGCTAGTTGTTAGGCGCTGGATAAGAGCTAGCGCCCAGCGCCTCACAACTAGCGACTTTGACTGAGTTGCCGGCTGCGCTCCATGGCGTCTTCCGCCAGGCGGATGTATTCCATGTTGTTGGTGCCGGCGTAGGCACGTTGGAAGGTGACGCTCAGGGCGGTGAAGCTAAACGGGTCTAGGGGTTCCAATTCGGCGACGCGCTTGGCGTGGGTGAGCGCTTCTTCGTGCTTGCCCATTTTCTGCAGGACCACGGCGAGGGCGGAGTGGCCAAGGGCGAATTCTTCATTCATTGCGAGGGCGGCTTCGAGCTTGGCGGCCGCTTGATCCAATTCGCCCGCTGCCTTGTGCTTGTCCGCTTCGTCGTAAAGTTTAGTTTCGTCGAGTTTATGGTGATCGCTCATCTCGCGCTCCCAAATAGCCCTTGCCGAAAGGCAAGGGTTTCATTGCTATCGAAAGCGTTGAGTTTAACGCGCGATAGCATTGTTCGCCCAGGGGCCAAATCGTGATAAGTCGTTCAAGGACCGTCATTTCACGCACTTGCTAGCTGGGGAAGCCCATCATGCTGCGGGGTAGCGAAACACCGACCAATTCTTAACCCGCTACAACCCCTGCATCCGATATTACCAGAGAAGCGAGCGAATCGCTGTCGATCAGGGCCGAACCGCCGGCGCTGATTATTCCCGCCAAGATTTTGCCACACGAGGACTCATCGTGATGATCCACCCCAGCGCGATTGTGAGCGACCAGGCACGTATCGGTGCCAATGTCCAGATCGGACCTTTCTCGATTGTTGAACCAGGCGTCACGATTGGCGATGGCACTCGGCTGTTGGCGCAAGTGACAATTAAGACCGGTGTGATTCTGGGTTGTGAAAACACGATTTGCGAAGGGGCCGTCATCGGCGGCCTGCCCCAGCACACGCGAGTTCCCGAAAAAATCGGCGGCGTTCGCATCGGCAACCGCAACACGATCCGCGAACACGTCACCATTCATCGTGCCATGCACGACGGCGCGGAGACAATCATTGGCGACGATTGCCTGATCATGGTGGCTGCTCATATCGCCCACGACGGCCAAATCGGTAGTCGCGTGATTCTCACCAACGGCGTGATGCTCGGCGGACATGTGCAAGTGGGCGATCGGGCGTGCCTGGGCGGCAACGCCGCCGTGCATCAATTCTGCCGCATCGGCCGCCTGGCAATGGTCGGGGGTTGCACCAAGGTGGTGCAAGATTTGCCCCCGTTTGTGCTTACCGACGGCGGCACTGCGCTCATCGTCGGACTCAACCGCGTGGGGCTGCAACGGGCGGGCTTGAGTCATAACGAAATGCTGGAATTGAAAGCCGCTTACCGCGTGATTTATCGCGAAGGGCTGACTTTCAATGAGATGGTGGAAACATTGGAAAGGCGCTTTTCCGAGGGAGTCGCCACGGAATTCGCCGAGTTTTTCCGCGCGGGCAGTCGTGGGTTCATTCAGGAGCGCCGCAGCCCGCCCAAGGTGGCTTTGCGCGTGCATCCCGCCGTGGACGACGTGGAAACCGACGTGCCTGCGACAACACGCTTTCGACACGCGGCGTAGATCGCACGGTTTTCGCCCGGAGGGCGAACGATCGGACCGGGGATTTCAATCCCTGGACTGCGCGGGAATGACAATCTACCTGCTAACTTTGCCGAGGGCGGCCTGGGCGGCGGCGAGGCGAGCGATGGGTACGCGGAACGGGCTGCACGACACATAATCGAGCCCCACCTTGTGGCAGAACAGGATCGAGTCGGGATCGCCGCCGTGCTCGCCGCAAATGCCGCACTTGAGGCCTTTCTTGGCCGAGCGGCCTTTCGTGACGCCCATCTCAACTAACTGACCGACGCCGGTGACGTCGAGCGATTGGAATGGATCGCGGGGCAAGATTTCCTGTTCGATGTAGTCTGGTAGGAACGTGTTGATGTCGTCGCG
>JBGTMM010000733.1:0-3659 GCA_041743635.1 Bythopirellula sp. | reverse complement strand
GCCGAGGCGAAGTCGTTTTGGGACGATTTCTTCAAAGTGTTTGGCCACAAACGACGGCAGATCGCCAGCTTTGAAGAGCCGGTTAAGAATCTTAAAGGGCATTACAGCTTTATCGATCTGTTCTGGAAAGGGATGCTGCTTGCCGAGCATAAGAGCTTGGGCAAAGACCTGGATAAGGCGCACACACAGGCGATTGCCTATATTCATGACCTGCAGCGCGAGGGACGTGGCGAGGAAGTGCCGCGCTATCTTGTGATTTCCGATTTCGCGCGGATCGCCTTGCACGATTTGGAAGAAGGCACGAGCACCGAGTTTCCGCTCGCCGAATTTCACAAGAACATTAAAGACTTCGCGTTCATACCGGGATACAAACAGCATTCGTTTGAACCGCAAGACCCCATCAATATCGACGCCGTGCGAATCATGGGCGATTTGCACGACGCGCTGGAAGCTGGTGGCTACTCGGGGCATGAGCTCGAACGCATGCTGGTACGCATCTTGTTCTGTTTGTTTGCCGAGGATACCGGCATCTTCGATCGCGACGCGTTTCGATTGTACTTGGAAAACCATACCAAGCCGGATGGGTCGGACTTGGGACCGCAACTCGCGCTCTTGTTTCAAGTGCTCAACACACCGAGAGAGAAACGCCAAAAGAATCTATTGGAGGAGCTCGCCGACCTGCCCTACGTCAATGGCGAGTTGTATGCGGAGGCTCTCGACTTCGCGGCGTTTGACCGTTCGATGCGAACTCAATTGTTGGCCTGCACGAAATTTGAATGGAGCCGGATTTCTCCCGCCGTGTTTGGCGCCCTGTTTCAGGCGGTGATGCAGCCCAAGGAACGGCGGCAAATTGGCGCGCACTACACCAGCGAACGTGACATTCTCAAGGTGATCGGCCCATTATTTCTCGATGACCTCAAGGCCGAGCTAGACAAAGCGGGTAATGACAAAAAGAAACTTCAATCGCTGCACGAACGTCTGGGCAAGATAAAACTGCTGGACCCCGCTTGCGGATGCGGCAACTTTTTGGTGATTAGCTACCGCGAACTGCGGCTGTTGGAACTGGAAATCTTGCGCCGCACGCACAAGAAAGCCGAAACGCAAAAGCTCACCGATATTAGCACGGTGTTGCGGCTCGTCGTCGATCAAATGTATGGCATCGAGATTGAAGAATGGCCGGTGCGAATCGCTGAAGTCGCGATGTGGCTAATGGACCATCAAATGAATCAGCGCTTGAACGAAGAGTTTGGCAACTATTTCGTGCGATTGCCGCTTAAGAAAAGTCCCCACATTCATCATGGCAATGCGCTGCGAATTGATTGGAATGAGGTGCTGCAGGCGAGCAATTGCACGCACGTATTGGGCAATCCGCCGTTCGTGGGTGCGAAGTTTCAATCGCCACAGCAACGCGCGGAAATTGCCGAGATCGCTAGAAATATCAAGAGCGCGGGTTTGCTCGATTATGTCACAGGATGGTATTTCAAAGCGGCGAAATACATTCAGGGTACGGCAATCACCGTGGCATTTGTCTCGACGAATTCTATTTCGCAGGGTGAGCAAGTCGGGGTGCTCTGGCAGGAACTGTACGAGCAGTACGGGATTTCGATTTATTTCGCGCATCGGACATTCGCTTGGGAGAGCGAAGCACGCGGCAAGGCCCACGTGCATGTGGTGATCGTGGGATTCGGCGTGGCCAATCATCGTCAGCGGAAGTTATTTGACTACGAATCACTACGCGGGGAACCGACGATGTCATTGGTCGCCAGCATTAACCCTTATTTAGTGGACGGGCCGATTGTGACGGTGACTAACCGTTCCACGCCTCTGTGTGCCGTGCCGGAGATTGGCATCGGCAATAAACCGATCGACGATGGGAACTACCTGTTTACCGACGAAGAAAAAGCGGCATTTGTTCTTGAAGAACCCGCGAGTAAGCCGTATTTTCGACGTTGGTATGGCAGCGACGAATTTATCAACCGACGGCCGCGTTGGTGCCTCTGGGTCGGAGAATGTCCGCCAACGGAATTGCGTAAGATGCCTAAAGTCATGGAACGTGTGAAAGCGGTAAGGAAGTTCCGATTACAGAGCAAAAGCGCTCCCACACAACGCCTAGCGGAAACGCCCACTCGGTTTCACGTCGAGAATATGCCGTCGAGCAGATATCTTGTTATCCCAGAAGTGTCATCGGAAAGACGTCCTTACATTCCCATGGGATTTCTTACTCCGAAAATTCTCTGCAGCAATTTAGTAAAAATAATTCCGCATGCTAGTCTCTTCCATTTTGGTGTATTAACTTCTGCTATGCAGATGGCGTGGGTGCGGTATGTTGGAGGGCGACTGAAATCCGACTATCGATTTTCAGCCAAACTGGTTTACAACAACTTTCCCTGGCCGCAAAACGCAAGTGATGCGAAGTACAGTGCCGTGGAAGCGGCGGCCCAAGGCGTGCTTGATGCCCGCGCGGCACATTTTGACTCATCGTTGGCCGATCTTTACGATCCTCTCTCGATGCCGGCAAACCTGAGCAAGGCGCATGACAAACTCGATCGGGCGGTCGATAAATGCTACCGCACGACACCGTTCGCCAACGAGCGGGCACGGGTTGAGTACTTGTTCACTCTGTATCAGAAACTGACCGAGCCGTTGTTGGCGGTGGAGAAGACTCCGCGGAAGAAGAAATAAGTGGCTGGGGTTATTGCCGTTATTTCTGCAGCCGACTTACGTCGGCCGCTCGCCTCTATAGCCGGCTCACGCCGGCCGCTCGCCGCATTATTGGAGCGAGTGAAAGAAGCGGGCTTGGGGCACGATCAAATAGGATTGCTTGGTCGTCACTTTCTTGTCTCGGTACTGGCACTGCCAGGTAAGCAGCAGACCTTCCGGCGTTTCTTTGAGTTGGCACTCGATGGCGGTTCCTGGATCGTTGGGATCGTAGACCAGAAACACGTCGTGCGGCATGGCTTGAATCAGGACGGCGTGGCTGGTGTCGCTCACTATTGCGTCTGGGAAGAGGCGCTTGCCGAAGCAGCAGAAGAACCCGGTTTTGTCGGGATCGGCGTTTAAGAGTTGGGCGAGCTCGCTGGTGGTGCGAACGACGTTGTTCTGGGCGGCGATCAAGCGGTTGATGCCGGCTTGCGTGCGCGAGAGTCGCTGGTAATCGGCCTTGTAAAGATTGGCGACCCGCGTGCTGAGCGCTTCGAGCACGGTGTTGTCGTCAATCGGCAATTGTTTACTACCAAAATTGAGGTGTGACGGGTAGTTGACGGTTTTGTCGGTCGTGAAATTCTGATAGATCTCTCGGGCGAGCGCGGCGGGCGTCGTTTTGAGATTGGCGACGACTTGGCCTTCGACAAGTGCTTCGGCAACGCCGGCGATGCCGACGCAGCGCTTGTTGCTGTTTTGTGGCATGTTCGTGAGGAACTGTGAAACGGCGAGGGGCGCTTCAGCGCGGCAGTCGGTGGCGAGTGTTGACCAACAGAGAAACAAGAGAACGATGAATTGCGCCCGGAAGTGCATGGGGAATTATAGCACTTTGCATGGTTTCATCGCTAAGCCGCAAGCGGCTTGAGGATGGAGTGTTGGGGGCGCGCGACGCGGTTGGCGGTGAGGGCGGCCAGGATTTCGCCGGCGGTGGTGATGGCGAGTTCCCCGCGGCTGGCACG
>JBGTMM010000732.1:0-3370 GCA_041743635.1 Bythopirellula sp. | reverse complement strand
TCGCTGCCACGCTGAGCGGCAGCGTCCAACGCGACCTTTAGTATGCCAAGGCGCGTGGATACAACAGCGCCATTGAGGCGGCCTTATTTCACGATAACGTCCCGCCCGCGGTGTACGACCATCTTATTGCGGCGGTCCGCGGCAAGCTCCCGGCGCTGCACCGCTACTACGATCTTCGCCGTCGCAAGATGCGGCTCAAGGACATCCACCAGTATGATACGTACGTGCCGATCTTGAGCGATCTCGATCAAAAACGTACCTCGCAACAGGGGGTCAATGCGGTGATCGAATCACTCGCGCCCTTGGGCAACGAATACACGAGTGTTCTCGAACGGGGCCTCACCGCCGACCGATGGTGCGATCGTTACCCGAATCAGGGCAAACAAAGCGGCGCGTTCAGTTGCGGCACATTCGACGCGGCCCCCTACATCATGATGAACTATCAGCCGACCGTGCTCGACCATGTCTTTACGCTCGCCCACGAAGCGGGACACTCGATGCACAGCCACTACTCGGCCAAGAGCCAGCCGTTTCAGTATTATAACTATGTGATTTTCGTTGCCGAAGTGGCGAGCACCTTCAATGAGCAATTATTAAGTCGGCACTTGATGGCCCAAGCCGGCACCTCCGACGAACGCGCCTATCTCATCAATCGGGACATTGATGCCATTCGCGGCACGATCATCCGTCAAACGATGTTCGCCGAGTTCGAGAAGATCATCCACGCACTGGCCGAGGCAGGTGAGCCGCTGACCATCGAGTGTTTTAAGCACGAGTATTACAATCTACTGGAAACGTATTTCGGCCCCAACTTCGTGCTCGACCCCGAGTTGAAACTGGAATGCCTGCGCATCCCACATTTCTATCGGGCGTTCTACGTCTACAAGTACGCCACCGGTTTGTCGGCGGCAATCGCGCTAAGTGAACGCGTCGTCACCGGCGGCAAGGCGGAACTCAACGATTATCTGTCGTTCCTCAAAGGAGGCTGCTCAAAATTCCCGCTCGACCTCTTGCGCGACGCGGGGGTTGACATGGAACAGCCAGCGCCGGTAAACACCGCCCTCGCGCGATTTGAATCGCTAGTGGATGAGTTGGATATGCTGCTATAGTTTCCCCAGCCGTCGAGCAACGCTCGGCACGGCCCGGAAGTGAGAACAATTTCTCGCTTGGCGGCCCGGCGTATGCAGGTGATAATGACAGAAAGCCAGTACGTTCGAGGTGCAGTATGGTAGCGATGGGTAAAATTCAGGAATTTGCAGATCAGATTGCGAGGCAATTCAATCCTCATCAGATCGTGTTATTTGGTTCACACGCCACAGGCTCCGCGCATGCCGATTCCGACGTGGATGTGCTGGTCGTCATCTCGCATTAAGGTAAGAATTGGCGCATGGCGACAAAAATTCGAGAAGCTGTGAGGGCAAATTTTCCACTCGATTTGTTAGTGCGTCGGCCTGCTGAAATGAAGTATCGCATCGCAGCGGGTGACGTATTACTGCGATCTGTCCAAGAATCGGGAGAGGTTCTCTATGAAGCCCCTCACGAGTGAATGGGTTAGGAAAGCCGAGGCAGATTTCGCCACTGCCGAGCGAGAATACCTGGCCGCACCTCCAAACTACGATGCCGTTGCTTTCATAGCCAACAATGTGCCGAAAAATATCTTAAAGCTCGCTTGGTCGAAGCAGAGATTTCGTTTCCCAAGACACATGACTTGGTAGTAATTCTTGATCTAGATCTTGCTGTCGAGCCAACCTGGAGCGAATTGCGTTCGAGCCTATATGCACTCACCTCCCTCGGTATCGAAGTGCGCTATCCAGGCATGTTTGCCGACAAAGAAGATGCCGACGAAGCTCTTGCAGTTGCCAGAAATGTTCGACAATTAGTTCGGGTTGCGTTGGGGCAATGAGTTAAAGTACCCATTACCTCTCCTGAAGTTGACGCGTTCGACCAGTTTAAGTCTCAGGTGGATGAGTTGAATGTGGGCTCTCATGATCCATTTTCCTAAATTTGCATGGCGACGCCAAAACTGTTTGGCGTTATTCGTCTCTAGTGATAGAATGATAATCGCGTTTTCAAAAACGGCCGACATAATCGAACTTATCGAGTTGCGGAGATTCTCATGTTTTTAAAATCAACAGCCTTAGTGCTGACTCTCGTTGTAGCCATCCCATCCACAAGTCTAGGATCGCCACGGTTTCTTACACAGGCTACCTGTACAATCAGGGAGTCTTGTTTGAGAATGGTTTTGTGACCGCCGGCACATTTGCCGTGGGATTTGATCCATTCGACTACAACTGCTTTTACGACGACGATGACTCCTGTAACATGTTTAGCACGCATTATTCGGAAGCCGTCAATGATGGCAATTTTATCCAATCGGCATGGGTACATTGTCGGAGATCGTGAATGGCTTCAACGGAAGTGGTACAACTTTAGCGTCACCCGGAACACCGATTTTTCTGTTCGCCTTTGACAATCCGAATCCTGATTTTGCTTCCAACTTCGTGCTTGCCACCAGCTCTGACCCATCATTCCTCGTTCCCTCTGACGGTGGCTCAACGCATCTGAACGCTGCTGCGACTGATATCTATAAATTTGGCTCTCCCTTTGGTCTCGGCATGCAACTCAGCGAAGGTTTGCCGTTTCCGGAACCAGCTTCAGCAGTGCTCGGCATGCTTTTCGCCCTATCTGTTCCGAGTTTTCGTCCTCGATACGCTCGCTCAAGATAGCTTCTCCTGTTATCGCGAGCTGAAAGGGCAAAATTCATTCGCCCCGCGCGTTAGCCATCAGTTGGCGAAATATCGGCTGCAACGATTTATGCAGCTTGCGGGCGAACGAGCTATTGAGATTGTGTGCGGCGATTAATTCAACCACGTCGGCAAAATCTTTGTGCATGCGCCGTGCATTATTCTGGCCGCACGCGATTTTTGTTTCAATGAGCCGCGCCAGCGTCAGTACAGGCAGGCCTTCGAGCTCTGTGACCGACTTTTCATCGGTTGGATCTGGGAGACAGACTTCCGACCCCATACCAGCTCGCTCGCCGGAGAGCAGCAGTTGCAGGATAACTCCGGAGTCTGAGACGAACTGTTTATTCGGCGCATCCCACTGCCAGCCAGCCGACGTTAATGATTGTCGGACCGCATTCGCATCGTCTGCTCGAATCAAGAGATCGACATCAATGGTATTGCGTTGATAGCCGTGCAAACAAACGGCCACGCCGCCGACAATCGCGTGTGGCAGGTTTTTGCTCGCCAAGAAATCATGAGAAGCCACCGCCGCGTCCCAAAGGGTCTCATTTCCCAGCATCGCGAAAATCCTTTTGGCGGTAAGCATGAAATAACCCTGAACAGCGTACAGCGCAGACATTTACTGT
>JBGTMM010000731.1:0-2409 GCA_041743635.1 Bythopirellula sp. | reverse complement strand
ACGCTGTTGCTGGGTGGCTGTCTCCCCAGGGCCGTCCACGACTTTTCGGGAACGATAGCGCCAGCTTTTGAAAAACACGCCATCAAGCCGTACACCCGCTCGAATGGCATCGCCGGTGGGAAATCCTGCGGGCAAGCTTGTGACGCAGCACACCAGCGGCAAGTTCTGCGAATCGGCGGTGAATACTTCCAACTCAAAATATTCGTCGATTGGTGGACTGGCGGCCAAATGGTCTTTTTCGTCGACAGAAATACGTATCGCTCGCCGCGCGGTTCCCTCAATGCGCACCAGTTCACCCCCTTGCCGCTCTGGCTCCAAGAAGAGTGGCGCCACCGACGACAAACCACGCTCGGCTTGCTCGTTGACGGAGGCCGCGATTCGTTTCTGCAATTTTGTCTCGGCATTCTGGCTGGCCGACGCCATGCGAGCAATGTTTTCAAGACTCAACTTGGCAAGCTCGGCAGCCGGGGCTTTTTTCAGCGCCGCGAGGCAGGCATAAAACGCTACCGCTTCGCGACCTCTTTCCGGCGAAATAAACGGCGATCGCTGTAAAATGTCATCCCACAGAGCCGCATCCATGCCAAAACGTGCGAGCAGAAGCATACCACTTGGCAAGCCGCTTGTGGGAAACCAATGCAAGTGCGTGGTGAGCAGCAGCGGTTCTTCACTCGCACTCAGCAAAACGCCACGCAGGGAAACCGGCTCGGCGAGAGGTTGCGATAAATCCCAGCGTTGAGGAATATTCGTGCTCAACACGGTGACTAAATATCCGTCGTCAAGTTTAACTTGACTGCGAAAGAGCTGTTTCAACTCCAAGCGTTCCGCGATTTTCTGGGGAACATGCACGGCTGCGACTTGAACGATGGTTCCCTCGAGTTCAAACAATTCACCAACGAGTTCCGCGGTCAACTGCTTTTTCGGCAATGTCCAGCGCGCGAGATCGGCTTCGTGCTGTTCGAATCGACGTACGACTTGGGTGAGAACTTCCCAATCGGCGACAGTCAAGTTCTTGCCGATAATTGTGCCTAAAATATCAGAGTCAATCCCCACGATCTCCAGCACCTCACGAAAGCCACCGTTTGTTTTTTGTTGTTGAGCATCGCATTTAGGCACGGCACCCAAAGCAACAAGCACTACCAATCTCGAAAGATTCCCCAGGGATTTCATCGCTCGGCCTCGCTCGTGTCGGCGGGAAGCGAGATCGCCATGTCCCGGTTTCCGATCGCCACGGTCGGTCGCCGCGATTGTCGCCAAGCGAACCAACCGACAATCGCGGCCAGCGCACCGCCGGCCGCAATCACGGCAATCACACCTGGCAAGGAGACTTCCGTCCGCGACGGTTTGACGAAGGCAGCAGGTTGCCATTCCACCCTCTTCGCCAAGATCACCGGCGCAAGTCCCAAGCCTTCCTGCCAAGAATACGACCAGTTCTTGAAAAAGATGCCGTGCACTTTGACGTCGGCACGTATTTCATCACCGCGCGGAAACTGCTCCGGTAACTCCAAGCTGTACACCACCATCGGCCACACCCCGCCCCCGGCGGGACGCATCACCAGCCGATGATACTGCTCGATGCCGATGTCATTTGTCGGCGCTGCGAGCACTTCTTCGCGCATCACCGTTCCACTCGCGGACACGACTTTGCCACGATAGACCCCGGGCTGCTCTATGAACTGGGCATAAGTGATTGCGCCCACCGAATTATGGTCCAACTCGCCGGCTTGGGCGACTTGCAATCGGTCCAAAATCTCAAACCACGCCTGATTCTCTTCGGCGCGAAAAAACGTGTTGTCCTTGATCGCGGAGAGATCGAGCTCTGTCTCGCTACGAGGCTGCTCGTCGACAACCAAAGCGTTTCCCTCAAAAGCGACCTTCGCAGGGGGCTCGACACGAATATCGTCCGAATCAAGAATCTCGACGTCATCACTTGCCATGCTGCCAGGTTGCTGCGGGGCTGCGAGCGAAAAAATGGAATCAATGCGATTGATCGTCGCGGGGTGCTGGAGCATCCGCATAAACCACAACACCACGCAGGCCGCGACGAACAGCATCCAGAGCCGCCAACGCTCGCGCGATACCATCGGATGCCGACGTCCAGCAGTGGGTGAACCAAATCGCAACAAGAATCATTGTCCTAGGTTTTCATAAAGTCCCTTAATTCAGTGTAGTCGCCGCGACGGATGAAGAACAACCAATGTCACCGGTCCCGCAAATTTCAGCTATCTACTGCAACTTGCCGCGCTCGGGTCCAGCCAGCGCCCTGCTATTCCCGGCAAGAACATTGTGTAGAATAAAGCATTCTAGCCGGAACAGAAGAACTCCCTCGGATTCCCCGTCATGCCGCGTTATTGCTGGCCCCCTGCTGGTTCGCTCAAAGGCTGCGCCGCGTTAATTTCATCGTCCTTGCCG
>JBGTMM010000730.1:0-2595 GCA_041743635.1 Bythopirellula sp. | reverse complement strand
TCACCCACAGCGAACATCTCGCCGGGCACATGCAACGCCGCATGAAAATCGCGGATGGCGTGCTGAACGACGCCAAGTAATGTTTAGTCGCGATTCAACGAATCGCACGGTTTTATGCTTACCTACGCTCCCCAGCGAAATCTCATCGGCGTCAAACGAGCAACAGTCCGACTAACACGATTGCGACTGTTGCCGGCTCGGGGCTAGCGATATTGAGCAAGCCGGAGTTTTTCTCGCTAAAAGCTGATGGCTAATAGCTAATCGCTGATAACTATCAGCCCTCTTCCTCGTCTTCACCTTCCACGACTCCCATCTCCAGTTGCCGCATTTTGCGGTAGAGGTTCGAGCGGTGCAGCCCGAGCCGCTTGGCGGCTTTGCTCATGTTGCCGCCGAGCTTGTCGATGGTTTGCTTGATATATTTCTGTTGAAAATCCTGCGTGGCCTCGGCCAAGGTCGCATTGAAATCGAAATGCAGCGCGTCGCTTTGCGTGCCCGCGTTAATGAACGCCAAGTCGTCGGCTTCGATGCGATCCCCCGAGGTGAGATACGCGAGGCGCTCCATGAGGTTTCGCAACTCACGGACATTGCCCGGCCAGGGGTGTTCGAGCATCCGTTTCTTCGCCGCGGCAGTGAATTGAGGACGGTTGCGGCCCATGTTTCGGCAGAAGGATTCAAGAAAATAATCGGCCAGCAGAAACACGTCCTCCCCACGGTCGCGCAACGGCGGCAGTTCCAGGCTCACGACATTCAGGCGAAAAAATAGATCCTCGCGGAAACGCTTTTCACGGACCATCTTGCCGAGATCCTGATTCGTCGCGGCGAGTATCCGCACCTCGGTGTGGATCGGTTGCGAACCACCCACCCGCACGACAATTTTATCTTCGAGCACGCGCAACATTTTGGCCTGACCGCTGAGACTCATGTCGCCGATTTCATCGAGAAAAAGCGTCCCACCCGACGCCAATTCAAATTTGCCTTGCCGCGTCTCACGGGCATCGGTGAAGGCACCCTTTTCGTGGCCAAAGAGCTCGCTTTCAAGCAGCGTTTCGGTGAGTGCCGCGCAGTTGACCGCGATGAAGGGTTGTTCGCGGCGTCGGCTCAAGTAGTGGATCGACCGCGCAACGACTTCTTTGCCCGTGCCGTTCTCGCCGAGCACAAGAATGGCGAGGTCCGTATCGGCAATGCGGCGGATCGTCGAACGCAACGCCCCGATGGCCGGGCTCTCACCGATGAGTTGCAATCCGCCGGCGGCTTCCTCGACAAGTTGTTGATGCTTGAGAATCAAGTCTTCCCATTGTTGGGTGTTCTCCAGTGCCACCGCGGCGTGGGTCGCAAGTTCGATAAGCGCTTGTTCGTCGTCGTCAGTGAACAAACCGTTTTTTTTGTTGAGAACCTCAAACGCGCCCAGGCATTCTCCGTGCGGTCCAATCAGGGGCACGCACAACAGCGTTTTGGTCGTGTAGCCGGTCTCCTTGTCGACCATCCGTGCGATTTTGTCATCGTCCACTCCGCCACCCACCCGACGTGGTTCTCGCGTCTCGACGACTTGGCCCACGATGCCGGTGTTCTCGGGGATGCGCAGCTCTCCTCCTTTTTTAATTCCCAGCGCCGGTCGACCCACCAGCATCTTGTTCGGCTTGTCCCACAGAAAAATGCTCGCGCGATCCGCCG
The DNA here is from genome assembly GCA_041743635.1 of Bythopirellula sp. Lineage (GTDB taxonomy): Bacteria > Planctomycetota > Planctomycetia > Pirellulales > Lacipirellulaceae > Bythopirellula. Next base: position 924 of record JBGTMM010000730.1, on the reverse strand, counting down.
AGAGCAGTTCCGTCGCCGCCTCAGCCATGGCCTCGAGCAGCGATTCCATGCAGTCGGACTGGCCCCAAGTGTGGGTGATCTCCAAAATCTTTTCGAGCCGCAGGATACGTTGCTTGCGCTGTTGCCGTTCGTCAACAAGCCGCAACGTCGCCGACAGCCCGCTTTGCAGAACGCCGAATGTTTCTACGGCGAGCTTGCCCTCTTCAACAAGTTTGCCGCCCGCCAGATTGCCGACGAGCAACACTTGTTTTTCGTCGAGCGGCAGCGCGGTCCAACCCTGGGATCGTGCAGAGTCCATTCGATCCAGTGCCTCGGCCGCCAAGTCGGTGGGGAGAGATTTCGGCACTTCCCTCACACTGCCAAGCCCCACACTACCAAGAACTTTCCACTCCGGCGGAACGGACTCCACCACCACCAAACTCTCGGCGCGTGAAAGTTTCAGCAAGCCAGGAAGTGCCGCGTCGAGGAACTTTTCGACAGTAAGCGCTATACCCGCTTGCTCAAGCAAGAACAACGTAACTTCTTTAGTGATAGTAGTTTCGGAATTCATCATAGCCCAAGACCTTCTGCTTCGACGAAATCGTCGCAGTTAGCAAAGGTTGAAAATCATAATGATTACGTTTGATTATACGCCAGTGTAATCATAATGGCATCATAATTTGCGTCAGATTGTTCAGAAAGCCGTCAAATTGATTTGATTGGACATTTGTGGAGGCGTTGCAAATGAGCGATGAGGGCGTTTCGACCGCTAGTGCTTTGTCAAAGCTTGATTTCAGGATTAGCCGTTGGGCGCTAGCCCACGGTTGGAGCGACAAAAACCGAGGGCTAGCGTCCTGCGGCTGATCTGCCCGACCACGGTTTCTAGATTTGACGGAGCACTAGTTGAAGAGTTCGAGATTACTTCCCAGCACGAAGGCGGGGAAT
>JBGTMM010000729.1:0-2990 GCA_041743635.1 Bythopirellula sp. | reverse complement strand
GTGGTGTTGGATGGGGAAATTGTCGGTTACCGCGAGGGTGAGATCATGCCGTTCGCGGCAATGCAGCGGCGAATCGGGCGTAAGCAGTTGGGGAAGAAAATTTTGAGCGACGTGCCGGTGGCGCTGATTGCGTTTGATTTGCTGGAGATTGAAGGGGTGGATTGTCGGCTGCAACCTCTCATTGAACGGCGAGCGCAGTTGGAGCAGGTGATTCTGGGTTCCCGCCCCCGCCTCCGCGAGGGGCAAGCTCTGCGCGGGAATGACGGAGCAGGATTTTTGTTATCGACGGCGCATCGGTTTGCGAGTTGGGAAGAGCTTGCCACTTTGCGGCAAACTGCTCGCGAGTACCATGCGGAAGGGTTAATGTTGAAACGGCTCAATTCGCCGTATCGGGTGGGCCGGCCGCGGGGGGATTGGTGGAAATGGAAGATTGAGCCGTACACGGTCGATGCCGTTCTGATTTACGCGCAGCGGGGGCACGGCAAGCGGGCGAGTTTGTACACCGACTACACATTCGCGGTGTGGGATGACGGGAAGCTGGTGCCGTTTGCGAAGGCGTATTCGGGGCTCACGGACGCGGAGATTGCAAAGGTCGACCGCTATGTGCGACAGCACACACTAGAAAAGTTTGGCCCCGTGCGGAGCGTCACGCCGGAGTTGGTGTTCGAGCTGGCCTTTGAGAACATCAGCGAATCGAATCGGCATAAGTCGGGGGTGGCCGTACGGTTCCCGAGAATTGCGCGGTGGCGCGAGGATTTGCGGATCGTGGATGCGGATTCATTGGAGACAATCCGTGCGATGATTCGCACTCAGCCGCAAGCGACGGCGGAGGCGTGATGGGGGAGTCGCAGGCAACACGATATTTGATGGGTTGGTTTCGACAACTCGGGCGGAAGCCGTTTTCGTTTCAAAAGGAAACCTGGGCGGCCTACTTGCGCGGGGAAAGCGGGCTGGTGCATTCACCCACGGGGACGGGGAAGACGCTCGCCGTGTTTTTGGGGGCGGTGGTGGAGTGGTTGGCTGAGAATACGGAAAGGTTGAAAGAGATCGCTAAGCCGCAAGCGGCTGCACTAAAGAAAATCAAACACGCGAGTCGGGTGCGCGTGTTGTGGATTACGCCGCTGCGGGCGCTCGCGACCGATACCGAGGTCAATCTCAACGCGGCACTCAATCAATTGCGGATTCCATGGCTTGTCGAAAAACGCACCGGTGACACTTCGTCTTACATTCGGCAGAAGCAGCGGGAGCGTTATCCCGAGGTGCTGATCACCACGCCGGAAAGTTTGTCGTTGATGCTTTGCAACGACGATTTATCGGAAAAGACTTCGGACTTGCGGTGCGTGGTGGTGGACGAATGGCACGAACTGCTGGGCAATAAGCGGGGTGTGCAAACGGAATTGGGCCTCGCGCGGCTACGCAAGCTGCGGCCGGAGTTGCGGGTGTGGGGACTCTCCGCAACGCTCGGAAATCTCGAGGAAGCGCTCGACACGCTGCTGGGTTCCAATCCGAAGCAGACCGGTTGTTTGATTGCCAGCGATCTCAAGAAAAAGTATGTGATTGAGTCGCTGATCCCATCCGAGATCGAGCGGTTTCCCTGGGCCGGGCACTTGGGGACGCGGCTAGCTCCGGAAGTGGCCCAAATCGTTGCCGCCGCGCGGAGCACGCTTGTGTTCACCAACACGCGGTCGCAATGCGAGATTTGGTATCAGGCGCTGTTAAAACTCATGCCGGAACTCTCAGGCAGGATGGCGGTGCACCATGGTTCGCTCGATATCGAACTGCGTCGCTGGGTCGAAAATGAATTGCGCGAAGGCCGCATGAAGTGCTGTGTTTGCACGTCGAGCCTGGACCTGGGGGTCGATTTCTCGGAAGTCGATAGCGTGGTCCAGATCGGCAGCCCCAAGGGAAACGCTCGATTGCTGCAACGCGCGGGGCGGAGTGGGCATCAGCCGCGCGTGCCGAGTCGGCTTACCTTCGTGCCGACCAATGCGCTGGAGTTGATGGAACTTGCCGCCGTGCGCGATGCGCTGCTGGCCCACAAGATCGAATCGCGGCATCCCCTGCGGAAGCCGCTCGACGTGCTCGCGCAGCATGTAGTGACGGTCGCGCTCGGCGGCGGCTTTCGGCCGCAGGAACTTTATGATGAAGTGCGCACCACGGCGGCGTATCGCGATCTTTCGGAACTCGAATGGCAGTGGGTGCTCGATTTCGCCCGCCAGGGAGGTTCGTCGCTCAAAGCATATCCCGATTTTCATCGCATCGAGTTGGTGGACGGCCTGTACCGCGTGACCAACGAACGAATCGGGCGGTTTCATCGGCTCTCCATTGGCACGATTGTGAGCGACGTCGCCGTGCAGGTGAAATATCTGAAGGGGCCGAAGTTGGGGACGGTCGAAGAATCATTCATCAGCAAGGTGCAAACCGGCGAAAACTTTATGCTGGGGGGCAAGGTCTTGGAATTGGTGCGAATTCACGACAACACGGCGTGGGTGCGGCGGGCAAAAGGTGTGTCGCAGGCGATTCCGCGTTGGCTGGGGGGGCGGATTCCGCTGTCGGGAGAACTGTCCCAGGCGATGCGCGAAAAACTAGCCGAGGCCGGCGCGGGGAAATTCGCGAGTCCCGAGATGCGCGTCCTGGAACCACTCTTGGAATTGCAGCAAAGTTGGTCCGCCCTGCCCGACACGAATCAACTGCTGGTCGAGCGCTTTAAGAATCGTGACGGGCATCACTTGTTTCTCTATCCGTTTGCGGGGCGGCTCGCGCACGAGGGCTTGGCTTCGCTGCTCGCGCTGCGGATGTCGCGGCTCGCGCCGATCACCTTTACGATGGCGATGAACGATTATGGATTGGTGCTAGTGTCGCGGGATCCGGCCCCGTTCGACGAAGCGCTCGGACACGATTTGTGGAACACCGAGCGCGTGGCCGACGACGTGCTAGCAAGCTTGAATGCGACGGAGCTTTGCAAACGACAGTTTCGGGAAATCGCCCGC
>JBGTMM010000728.1:0-11525 GCA_041743635.1 Bythopirellula sp. | reverse complement strand
AATTCCGATACAAACAACGTATCGCTAGCGGCATGATAACCAATCCCACCAGCACCAATCACATCGGTAATAAAAGGTGTTGTCACTCCGGTGACGGGATCGACTTTGACGACACTGGCGGCAGCACCTGGAAAAGGGCCTCCCTGCACGTTCGTGACGTAGAGAAATCCTCCTGGCCCAAACGTCAAACCCGAGGGTTCATCGAGGCCTTCATCGGTGACCACCCGCAAGAACGCGCCGGTCTCTTCATCGAACGACAAAATGCTATCGGTCGCGCGATCGGCCACAAACAGCTCCGCCGCCTGCGAGCTAAGATGGATTGAGGCGAGTAACGCCAGTAACGTCAAGCGAACACACCTCAAGTAAACACTCTTCAAAAAAACACAGCGTGACAAATTCATAGCGGCAATCTCCCCCGAGGTATAAGCAAAAGTTGCGCCTGACCGCAATCATCGGCTGCTTGGCAGGCAACGGGGTGTTGCACTCAAAACAGCGCGCGTCGGAAAAAGGCGGGATTCGTGGCGAGTCTTCCTATTCCAACTTGACCTGTTCCAAAAAACAACCCACTCATTCTCTGGCCCTTGAGGGACAGGGTCAATACGCCGAAAGCGCGATATTCAACCCCAAAAAAAGCCCCGACAAAATTGCTTTTGTCGGGGCGATCCTTTGTCGCATGACGTTTTTTCTTTTGCCAGCTTATCTGACTCGGCCGGCGTAAACACGACGACGCCCAGCCAGCACACCCCCCACCAGCAGCACCAAGGCACTCGGCTCCGGCACGGCTATGTTCGCCGTCAATGCCACGAGCGGCGGAGTGCCAAACTGCCGTTGCCAGATGAGAAAGTCACGGCCATCGCTGTCGCCGTCCGCATCGGCATCGCCAATATCGGTCGCATTGTACGCCCCTTGCCATTCATCGAGATCGTCGCCGTCGACATCGCCATCCAGGTCGAAGTCACCTGGTATGCCAAAGCCTGTAATCGTGGCAACCTCGACAGCAACACTATTTGTGTCATAGAGCACGTTCCACTTAACCTGGTAGCCGACGAAGTTGCTCACAACATTGGCTGAGTTCGAGAATGTGCCAGTAATACCCCCGTCGGCAGTGATGATCGTGAAGGTATCGTCGATCGCCGGGAGATAGGGAACGCCATCCGCAAAAAATGGATCGATATCCAGAACTCCTCCCAAGGCGACCATGCCGTCGGAGTCGAGTTGGTCGTGCTCTGAGCCGGGAGTAAGGCCGCCGATCTCCATTTTCAGGCGCGCTGCCGAAGTGAGGCTATAGGCGCCGGTGAGCGGTACAACGGCAGGGGACGCACCAGGCTGATGCGTACCGCTGATAGTGACGTTGCCGAGCGAGCCCGTACCACTGACTTTTCCGGAGAGCACCAGTTGGTTGGCGGCCGAATCACCCATCACAGCGCCGTTATTCACCAAGTCAACCACGATTGGGCCGCGACCGGCGATCGTGTGATCCAGACCGTTGATCAGTACGTCGGCGGGGCCACCGGCCAGCGAAGTAACACGGCTGAATGCAGGGTGTATTAAAGTGAGCGAGCCATTGCCGGTAAGCGTAACCTCGCCGTCAATCCTCAAGTCAGCGTGTGCGTTAATGGTGTCGAGTTCGATCTGGCCGTTGTTGGTAATCGTGCCGGCAAAGATCGGATCGACACCGTTGCCAACCGTAGCGACTCGCCCCGTGCCCTCCGTCGTGATGGTGCCTCCCAATATACGGCCATCTTGTCCCAATCCGACAACTGAGCCGTCGGCGGCGTGGATCAGGCCGCCACCTCTGCTGTCAAATGTGCCCCCTTCTAGTTGAAGCACACCGCCATCAGTCGCGCGGAGCGTGCCCATATTGATCAGACCTGCCACGTCGTCCGGATCAATTCGCAGGCTACCGATGCTGCCTTCGATCACCCCCTGGTTCACGATTCCAAGTGGACTAGCTGGAATGCCAATTCGACCGCGACCGGAGATAGTGTGATCCAGACCGTTGGTCAGTACGTCGCTCGGACCATCGGCCAGCGAAGTAATACGGCTGTATGTGGGGTGAATTAAATTGAGCTAGCCACCGCCGGAAAGCGTAACCTCGCCGTCAATCCTCAGGTCGGCATTGGCATTAACAGTGTCGAGTTCAATTTGGCCGTGGTTGGTGATCGTGCCTGCGAAGATGGGGTCGACCCCGTTGCCTATTGTGCCAACTCGCCCCGTGCCTTCCGTGGTGATGGTGCCTCCCAAGATACGACCATTTTGTCCCAAGGAGACAATTGAGCCATCGGCGGCGTGGATCAAGCCACCATCCCTGCTATCAAAAGTGCCCTCTTCCAACTGAAGTACGCCGCCACCCGTCGCGCGGAGCGTGCCCGTATTGATCAGACCTGCAACGTTGTCCGGATCAATTCGCAGGCTACCGATGCTGCCTTCGATCACCCCTTGGTTCACGATTCCAAGCGGACTAGCTGGGATGCCAATTCGACCGCCTCCTCTGATCGTATGATCCCAACCGTTGGTCAGTACGTCGCTCGGACCATCGAGAACAGAAACTATGCGATCAAAGTTACCTGAACCTGATCCATTGAGGGTTACGTTGCCGTTGCCGGAAAAACCGACCGATCCATCGACTTGTAAATCAGTCGATGAACTGATGGCATCAATTAAAATCTGGCCAGTATTTTCCACGCTAAGCTGCGGGATTCCATCGCCGGCATCTAGGCCGCGAAGCGCTAGCGAAGAGCCCGATAGTATGTGGATGAAACCATGATTCTGGATCTCGCCGCCGAGTACTTCGAGCGTACGAGAGCCACTTACACGTATGCCGTCTGCTGGCGAGGCGATCACCAGCTTCTTCACCGTGGCATTGGTATTGAGCACCGCCGTATAAGAACTCTGCTCGTTCGTCGCAAACATCGAAGCATCAATGAGCACTATGTCGTCGGCCGTGGGCACGCGACGCGGGCCGCCGAAGGCCGGATCCTCAGACCAACTCGTGGGATCGGTCCAGTTGTCGCTCATAACACAACATTCCGCGTTGCCTGCCGTCAGTGGCACCCAATGAAGAAAATCGCCGACGAACTGCACCGAGACATTGTCCACCAGCGGACCATAGTCTTGCAGCGCCGCAGCAGCTTGCTCCTCGGGCGGCAACCCTGAGACATCGCGATCAAACTTCGGCTTAAGACTATTAAAAGCCAGGGCAGTCAACTCATCGGTCGCCGTAAAGGTCCATTCGCCTTTCGTTTCCCAGCCCGGGTTCGCGATGCTATGGGTTCCCTGCGAAATCGAATGGGAAAAACTCGTCGAAGAAGTAGGTGCATAACTAAAGTCCGTTGCGGTCGCAGGCACTCCCTGCACACCCATATCGAGCATCGTCGTGTAATTAGTAATCGTACCTGAACTAAGGCTCTGTAATCCCAGCACCGACGGATTCGATGCCATGTCGAATGTCACCTTATATTCAAAGCCTGGGATTGTCCGGAACCCTTGCCAGATACCTCCGGGCCCAGGTGTGCCATTCAAATCGACCGACAGTACTCCCGCGGATGCATCAATGGCAGTCTCATGCACCCAGTCGATCGTGGCGTCGGCGGTGGCAAACGCCTGCCAATGCTTTATGGCAGTTGAATCGTCGGTCAGCACATAGATGTCGCCACCCGTGGGCGCTTCCGTGACATTTCTCGGCCCGGTGCCTTCATTTTGTCGAACACCGGGAAGAAACCCATTGACTAAAGCACCCGCCTCTTCAAAACCACCGTTTTTAATGACAGACTGAGCGTTGGCTGCTAAATCGCTAATTATAATTAGCAACATAAAAAGGATGACTGCTAGATGCCGAAATGATGCGTAGTACATGGTGCCCTCTAATTCACTAGGATTCACGCCGGTGGGGTAGCCCCCCCAAAAACACACACTTGAAAGAGGGCACATGGGGGCCAGCTTAAGGCATCAACTGGACGAAGTCAATCTTTTTAGCTCAAGAACCGCACCAAACTTGATCGTCCCAAGGAATACACCAGCAGTAAACACCCCGGGAACAAAATTGCACCTCCCGGCTCCGGCACGATCAAACTTTCAAGCGGCAACAGCGGCGCGCTGCCAAATTGCTGTTGCCACAATAAAAAGTCACGGCCGTCGCTGTCGTTGTCCCCGTCGGCATCGCCCAGTTGATTGAGGTCGTACGCGCCTTGCCAAATGGCGAGGTCGGTGGAATCCACGTCGCCATCATCGTCGAAATCCGCCGAGAAGAAGGGCGTGGTCACCGCCGTGAGGCGCACCGAAGTGTCGCGATAATCGACATGGAACGTTTGGCCCGAGGGCAAGTTTTGGAAGTCGATTGTGTGAAACGCGCCCGAAACGCTGGCCGCGGTGATGATGTCGAACTCGGAGCCCAACACGGGATCGAACATGTTGTCTAAGTCAACAACCAACCGGCCATCGAGCGCTGCGACTCCGGCGACATCAACGCGGTCCAACTGATTGAGGAGAGGTCCCTCGATTTCGGTGAAATAGTCTCCCGTGAAAGTCTGTTGAAAGTCGTCGACGTCGACGATTCCAACCCCCCCCGTGATTCCGCCCGGATCGAAGCGCCCTTGATTCACTAACAGCACGCCGATATTGGACCCTGGGTCAGCGACCAGTGCCGAGCCGTCGGGGACAATCAGGGCACCCATGCCGCTAAAGTCGGCCCCCGCCTCGATGTTGATGTTGTTGTTCAGCAATCGCAAATTGCTGCCTAGGGTGGTGTCGCTCCCTGTATCGAACGTGAGAAAGGAATTATTCGCCACCTCGATTGTCGATTCGCCCCCGGCAAATACGGTCACTGTTCCGCCCAGGTCGGTCGAGTTCGTCGATTCATACGTACCTTGAGTCAGATTGAGCGTCGAGCCGGGATTAAAATCGAGGGCGAAGCCGCTAGTGAACACGCGCGACCCCTCGCCAACCTCGACGCTGCCTGCAAAACCAAATGCCGCGCCCACGTCGCGCAGTTCCAGCGTATGGCCCTCGACTGCGGCGAGGGTTCCCGCGCCCGCGGCACCGTCCCAGTCGTTGTTATTGCCCGCGGTTTGAAAGACGTGCGTGCCCGAGGGCTGACCCACGAAGAATCCGGCGGCGACGATGCGGGAGTTGTTGATGACGCGGGACGCCACGAGCCCCGTTCCCCGGATGCCGTTGGCGTTGTCGACGGTGATCGTCCCGCCGCGGATTTCTCCGCCGAATTGATTGACGACCGTGGTGGCCACGCTGGTATTCCACGGATTGACGACGTTTAGGATCCCCGTGGCGTTGGCCGACCCGATCACGTTCACGTCGAGGATGTCGCCGTTGACGGTCAATTGCCCGTCATCCGCGAACAAGTTCGCCACGCCGTCGAAATCAACGCTGGCGTTGATCGTCCCGAAGCCGACGAGATGCGTATTAGTGTCGGCACCAAGAAGACCCGGTCCGTTGATCGTTCCGCCCTCGATCCGGTTAGATTCGAGTGCCCCGGTGCCCGCGAGCCGCAACGGCTGTCCAGCCGTATTAATATTCACGACACCCGCAATATCCACCCGGGCTGTCGTTCGGACATCGCCCGTGACGTTCACCGTGCCGTTGATGTTAACATCGCTCCCGGCCAGCAGCGTGGCCTCGTTGTTGTCGTTCACCAAGTTGAGAACCCCCTGCGGGTTGAGAGTCCACTCACTCGCCGGGTCGTCGAGGTTTACGGTGAGAACGCCAGTCCCCACGCTGTTGTTGACGGTAATCGTATTGATGCCGCCGCCTCCATTGACGCGGCCAAAATTTTCCACGGTGGCCGCGTTGATCACCAGCGCCGCATTGATCGTGTGGATGTCGCCAAAGCCATCGGAGCCGTCCAGGTCGACCGTGCCGCCGACCATGTTAAGGGTGACGGCTTCCAAGACGGCAATAGGCCCGTTGAAAGTGATCTCGCCCGCGCCGGTGAACTGGGCGTTGTTATCCCCGTTGACGGTCTGAAAGTTCACGAGGCCATTGAACTGCAGTTCCGCCCCGGCAGCAATGTTGACATCGGCATCGGAATTGAAATCGACCTGCGGCACGATCCGCGAGATGTTCGTGCCCGTGACGTTAAGATTGGCATCGAGCGCGCCGTCGTCGTTGCCGATATCAAGCGGTTCGCCGAGCCACTCGGAGACGAAAGCCGTCGGATTGAAATCAAGCGTGCCGTCCATGACGAACTCGGCGTCGGCGGTGAAGACGCTGATATCGCCGCTGTTGAGCGTGATGGTGCCATCGTAGGAATTCGCCCCCGCGTCGGTCTCATAATCGCTCACGTTGATGTCGAGGCGGCCTCCGCTGTTGACGGTGATCTGGCTTCCGGCCGTTCCGGCGGCGTCCATGTTGAAATTGGTCTGCAAAATGTCCACGTCTCGGTTGGCTTCGATGATCAGGTCGGCGTCGCCCGTCATTTGCAAGTTGGCACCGACGCCGATTGTGCTGTCGGCGTTGAAAATGAGCGTGCCGGCGTTGGCAATCGTTCCGGCCGTTTGCGAAAATGGCACACTAAATTGCAGTGAGTCGATGGCGTCCAGGTTGATCGTCCCCCCGTTCATCGTGAACGCGGCGCCGGCGATCGTCGCGGCGGACCCGGCCCCGCCGAGTGGTGCGCCCGTATTGGCGTTGATCGTGCCGGAATCCATTTGCCAACTGGCGCTCATGTTGATCGTAGCGCCTTCCGCCAGGTTAAGAGTGCCGCTGTAGGGGTCGGCCGCCTGATGGGCAATGCCGTTCACGTCGAGCGTGTCGTTGCGGTTGATGTTGATGATCGCGCTCACGTTGTCGAGATCGATACGGGCATCCGCGTCGGACACGTTGATCGAAAGCGTGGCGGCGTTGGTCCCAAAAATATCGCCTGGTGTTGTCGAGGTGGCCGTGAGCGTGCCGCCGCTAACGGTCATTAAGACGGTGCCCGCGGCTACCACGTCGTTGAGATTGATCGTGCCGTTGCCCACAAGTGTGCCGTCGGCGTTGACGAGCAACTGCCCGTTAGGAGCACCCGGTTTGATGACATTGAGCGTGCCGCCATTCATCCGCAGCGTGGCATCGGCGTTCACTGTCACATCCTGGGCAGTGATGCCCGATGTCGCTCCCTCAATGAAAAAGTTGGTGGAAGGGTTGCTCAACTGAATCAGACCGTCGACGGTCAGATCGTTGCCATTGGTGAACAAGTCGATGCCGCCGGAGAGAGTCAAACCCATAATCGTATCGGAGGCGTTGGCCATGTTGACAATATTGGCGACGATGAAAATCGCCTCGTCGTTGGCGTCCGGCTCGTCAGCCGGGCTCCAATTCGCGTTAGTGCCGTCCCAGGGTGCGTTGCCGCCGATCCAGGTGATGGGAGCGGCCGAGAGCGACGCTGGGTGAACAAGCGGCGCGAGAGCAATCACAGTCAAAGTCAACACGCGGGAGAGAGTTTTCATGCAAGTGCGCCTCATGAAAGAAAAAGAATTGCCTCCCCAATGAATGAGTTCTGCAAACTGAACTCTTTAACGAGTTTGAGCAGGCGCGGCTTATTCTAATCGGGGGCTCTCGAAAAAGCTACCGTTTTTCGCAACGACCGAGTGCCAGGGCACTCGTCGCGGTCAAGAAAAGCAATCCAAACGTCCCCGGCTCCGGCACGGCCAACTCAAAGGCGGAAGGGGGAAGGCGGAGGGCGGAAGCAACGGAAGAGCCGCTGCCGAATTGCCGTTGCCACGTCAGAAAATCCGCGCCGTCGGAATCGCCGTCGCCGTCGGAGTCGCCAAGGCCGTTCACGCCATACGCACCTTGCCACAGGGCGAGATCGCTGGCGGTTACGCGGACATCATTATCAAAATCCGCCGAGAACGGCGACGGACCAATCAGGCCGATGAGCACTTCATCGAGTAGCCCCCGCCATTGGCCCCAAGAATGGCCCTCGTTTCTTTGCACGAAGGAATAGTTATAACCCTCGGAATTCAGGATATTGGCAAAATTGGGACCGCCGCTGCCGTCGCCGATCGTGCCCGCCGTCATGAAGATCTCAACTTCTTCCTGCAAGGACTGCGAAGCATACAAATTAAATATGCTGCCGAAATTCGACGGCGATTGCACGGCGATATTGCCGAACACATCGGAACGAGTCGCCCCAAAATAGGCGGAGTTGACCCCTCCAAACGACGTTCCCAAAATCGTGCGCCCCTCGGCGGCGCTCTGCGTGCGAAAGTTCGCATCGACAAGCGGCACCAACTCATCGGCCACGAAGCTGGCGAAGCTGGCGCTACCCGTATATTGATCGCCACGCCGATTGACGCCCGAAGTCGGATCGCGCGGATCGATAAATACTGCCATTGTCGGACGCAAGTCACCAGACGCGATTAAATTGTCAAGCACCACGACCATGCTGCCCAAGTGATCGGCAGAGTATTCGTGGCCATCGGTCACATACACCACCGGCAACTCATCAAGATTCTGCGTGGTATATCCCGCCGGAGTATAAACGCGGTGATTCACGTTATATCCCAAATTGCTGCTGAAAGTTCTGACGTTGCCCGTCAGCACGCCGCGCGGCACGCTTGCTTGCCGCACCGTTTCCTGGGGAAACACATACTCCGGCATGCGCAGCTCATTATTCGGCCCAAACCCGCCCCACATCTGCAGCGGGTTCGCTGGATCAAGAATATAGTTCGAGCCATTGAGCACCACTTTGTAATCCAGCCGCGCGTCGGTGGGGAACGATTTCTCCACCATCCACAAATCGGTGCCGGGAAATTGTGTTCCTTGGTAAGTGGCTGAACCAGGATTCCAACCGTTAAAATCGCCGGGCCAGGAAACACTGCTCGCCGACCCGCGATAAAGAAAGGCGACTTGATTGTCCTGGGCGTAGGGCACTTGGCCCGCGGAGCGCAATGTGGTCCACAGGGAATTCACGGCCGCGCTCCGCGCGGTGGGGTCCGCGATACCGACTGTCGCTAGCAGGTCGTTCTTGAAATCTTGGTAAGAAGGATAGATTTCTTGGCGAACATAATCGGGATTGGGTGGAGACTGCGCATGAGATAATGAAGCAACTAATATCATCCAGCCGACCCCGCCCGCCATTACCCAGAAAATCCGCCTCATATTTCTCTCCGTCGTTAGCCGGCATCGTCCCGATGCCGGGAAAAACACGCACGTCATTATATCCGCATCATTAGAGAAAGGCGCGCGGACGGGTGTTCTGGTATCAAAAACCGGCGAAAATGTGGATTTCCCTAACATGATGCTTCGAAGTTTTAAATAAGGGAAACATCTTTCGGGTGGCATGGCCTCGGAGGTACTCCGACGTGGCCATGTTTCTCGACGATTTTACATGCCCACGAGTACGAGGGCATGCCACACAAACTTCTTAGTTTCAATCTTTCAATCGTACTGGCTTCCACTACACCACCTGCCAAGTTTGCCGCAAGAGTTGCATGGGAGACGACGCTTTTCCGCGGAATTGCCAATTCCACGATTGATCCGTGAGCAACGAGCGCAGCATGTCGTTCATCGCCCGCGGCGAAGCGCTCCACTTCCTCGCCAGTGACCACCACACACGCGGGTTAGTGGCCACCGACCACTTCAATCGCCGCAACCAATACTCGCTCGTCAAGAAATAGTCGTGCGTGCCGTCTTCCTCGGCCACCAGCGCGAACCGCCCTTCGGCGCAGCGCTCCAGTTGCACTGGCTCGGGATACCATCCGCCAAACGCTTCCACCAAGTTGGCATAGTGATATTCAAAACTGCCGCGTGGAAAATGATCGTGACCACGACGGATCGCCTGCGGATCAACCCGCCCCGCTTCGCGAAAATGAATCGCCGTCGTGACAAACCGCTCGCCCGGCGACAACAGCGACCTGCAAATGCTGAACAACTCGCTGTAGACCAAGTCGATACGACTGGCCACCGCGTCGTCTACTTGCACAAAATGCTCGAGCGAACCGTTCGCCACGATCCCACTCACGCGGCCGATCCAGCGCTGCCCCATCCGCGGAATGTCGCGATAATTGAGCACCATGGCCGCCAACCCTTTCTGCTGACAAGCCAATGCCTGAGCGGGGGACAATGTGATGCCGACCGCGTCGATGCCGCGACGTTGGGCCTGCTGCAAAATGCGGCCATAGCCACAACCAATCTCCAGTAGTTGCTCGCCCGGATAACAGCCGACTTGATCCAAGAGATACTCGGCCTGCCGATGTTGGGCGGCGAGATAACCCTGGCGATTATTTTTCTCGCCCACGTACTTCCCATCGGTGAAATCTTGAACGCCCCCCGCCAAGCAAACGTCGAGCACGTCGTAGCAATCGACCACCGCTTTGACAGGAATCGGGGCGGCAACAGGGCTGTTCGGTAAAGCCAACTCGTGGGGCATGGAAATGGCGGTCATACGGAACCTCGCTAAAAAATGGTGGCGGTACACATGGGAGACCTATTGCAGTCCTCGTGCCGGCCTCTTTCACTCTAAGCGGAAAAGCCCAGGGCCCGTTACGAAAAAATCCCGCCAGCCGGACGGATTTCAGCCTCCAACTGCCAAATCTCCCCCGAAATGGTTATTCTGAGGGGTATCGGCCGCTGGCCAGTGGGGGACGGCTGCTGAAAAAAACACTTGGTCACTTCTACCCTTAACACCATGCCTGCCATGAGCGATTTTGATCGACAGGACGATCTCTTGCTCTGCCTGACGTTGGTGCAAGAAAAAATCGCGAGCTGCGATGCGCTAACGTCCGTCTTGCAAAAGTGGCCCGATCATCACGCCAGTTCGCTTGCCAACTTGCTCCTGGAACAGGGCATCATCACCGTCGATCAAGAGCAACTGCTCCGCGATCGCGTGGCGGAAAAACGTGCCGCCGTCGAAGCCGAGGCGACTTCTGCCTGGCGCACCCGTCCGCTTCCGCACCCTTTATCAAACGTCCGCCCCGATCCGCCCGGCAAGAGGGTCGATTCTCCCGACTGCGCCACAAACACTAGCGATCACACGGCCACCCTTCCTGTCCCGATCGCCGGCGGCAAAAACGACGAACGCTTTTCCATTGTCTCCCCTTATGCCCAAGGGGGACTCGGCGAGATCTCCGTCGCTCACGACATGCAGCTCGGCCGCATGGTCGCCCTCAAGCAGATCAAGACGCTCTGGGCCGACGATGCCGACGCCCGTTCACGCTTCTTATTGGAAGCGCAAATCACAGGCCGGCTCGAACACCCCGGCATCGTGCCGGTGTACGCCCTTGGTTGCGACGCCTCCGGCCGACCCTACTATGCGATGCGCTTCATCGAAGGCGAAACGCTCCAAGAAGTCGTAAAGCACTTTCACGAGAAATACGCTCACAAGAAACATGATCACAACAAATCCACAGGCGCTCACAGCAATCACGGCGAGCGCTTGCTGGAGCTCCGCAAACTCCTCGGCCGCTTGATCGACGTCTGCCACGCCATCGACTACGCCCACAATCGGGGCATCATCCATCGCGACATCAAGCCCGCCAACATTCTGCTCGGCAAGTACGGCGAGACGCTGGTTGTCGATTGGGGCC
>JBGTMM010000727.1:0-5480 GCA_041743635.1 Bythopirellula sp. | reverse complement strand
TCACGATCGCTGTAGCCCGCCGTGATGAGAAAAAACGTCTTCACGAAACCGGTGACCGGAATCGCGAAGAACAACCCCAAGAGCAGCAAATCGCTGAGACGGCGCAAGAACACCGAGGCGATGAAAATGCCGAAGATGCCCCCGAGGATCACCACGAAGTGCGAAGTTTTTTCCAGCCCCCAGAGCCGATAAGCCGCCAGGGCCAGCAAAGCTCCCGTGACGGCAACGGCCAGGGTGAGTCCCGGCTTATTGGCGGCCGTGTCGTTGAGGGTTTCGCCGTCAGCTTGTGCCACTCGAAGGTCCTCAACTGTTCGTCACTAGAGCCAGTTTCAAAAACCGGGGGCTAGCGCCCCGCGGCTAATTAAATCAGCCAGAACGCGCTAGCGTCCGGTTCATTCGGGATTTTTGAAACCGGTTCTAATCTCAGCATCACTTTCGTCCCGACGCCAGTTGCACCAGACGATGGTCCTCGCGGCCTCCACTGGCCATGTGGATCGCCTGGGCCAGCATGTCAAAACCAATATAGGCCATCCAGAAGACCATGTTGGGCTTCGTGTTGGATCGGTAACCCAGAATATGATGGGAAACACACTCCCGAAAACCGGCCTGCTGCAAAGCGCGGCGCAGCAGCGGCGGCGTCCAGTGGTAATAGTGGTCAAACGGAACCCAAGGCAACTCGTCGCGCTTCGTAAGGAGTTTGTAAAGCGGAAAAACCCCCCGCAGACGCGTCTGCACCAAATAATGCGGATTGTAGTTGGGCGTCTCCAAGAAGATCAGCCCGTCGGGCTTGAGAATACGGTGCATCTCCCTGAGCACTTTGACCGGATCGGGCAGATGCTCGATCGTGTGAAACATCGTCACAACGTCGAAGCTGTTGTCCGGCGCGTCGATCGCCTCGGCGGGAGAAGGCAGCGTGCGGAGGTTGTAATGCTTCTCGGCGTGGAGCAGGGCTTCACGAGAATAATCGCAGGCAATCGCGTCGATCCCGTCGTCGACGGCCATTTTGACGAAATCGCCCGAGGCCGCTCCGACGTCGATGAGCGTTCCCCCTTGCTTCATGCGGGGCTTGATGAACTCCAGCAAGCGGCGATAGGAGGGCAAGCGATCTGGTTCGGGAGCGTAAATGAAATCGCGGCCAAATTTCTCGGGCAGGCTATTGTAAGCGGGATCATAAAAATGGGCCTTCCACTCGGGAGTGGGCCGCGGATTGGTGCGGATCATCCCGCACGAATTGCAGCGCACGACGTGAAAGTCTTCGCCAAACTGGTGTTGCACCACCACCAGCGTGTCATCTGGCGAGCCACACAGCCCGCAATCCGCGTACTCGAGCGGGCCGAAGGAAGGAACCTTCATCAGCGCATCCGTGGGATGCACGCCGTTGACTGTTTGACTCTCGTTCGTGTTCACCGAAGTGGGCATGGGGGACGTCGCCAATGTTCTTGGCGTGCTCGAACTAATAGCACGCAATAGGGGTGCTAGCATTATAACACCGCTGCCAGACGACTCCTACCAACCAGTTTCCCACGAGAATTACCAATTCAGATTGAACCCAAGTACGCCAAGAAAAAGAGGATTCACCGCTAATCTACGCTAATGAACGCTAATCGTTTTATTAGCGATCATTAGCGACTATTAGCGGTCAAAAATTCCTACCTTGACGCTCATGGCATCCTTGGCGGTTCAATATATCGAGACTTACTGTTAAGACGTGACGATTGTACGGGTGGTAGCGGCGATTCGCCAAATAATGATTCTGCTCATTGCAGCAGTCCGAACAACAGAGTCAGGTGGATCAGTTTTCAGGGACTGAAGCTGACCCGCTCGGCGTGACCGTAAAATGCCGCGCCTTGGCTAAGCCTCGCCTGCAATAAAGGGATTGAAATGCGATCTGTAATTTGCCAATTCTTCGCTGCTGTTGCCGTTGGGTTCTTGGCCACAAGTGCCGCTCACTGCGAGGACCCCTGCACCGGTGACAGTTGCGCCCCAAGCTGCGATACATCCGCTTGTTGCGATCTGTCAGCGTGCTGCTGCTGCGAACCGTGTCCTTGCTTAAGCGTGTTTGGCGAATTTTTGTTGCTCTACCCCACGGGGATCGACCTGGTGGATTCCGCTCGCCAAAACGGTGTTGCCCCCCCCGGACCACCGGTTCCCGGTGGACCCGCTCCCAACGGTGCCGTCGGCGTGCTCAGCCCCGATACCAATGGCGGCTTCCGCGTGGGAATGGGCTTTTCGCTCAGCGAATTGAGTAGCCTCTATGGTGCCTACACTTTCCTCGAAAGTGATGATGATCTTACAACCACCCCCGCGCCAGGTGGCGGCGGCAACACGGTGCGCAGTCTGGTGCTTTTCCCCAGCAGTTTCGCAGCCGGTCTGGGTACCGCTCAACTCGATAGCACCTACGACGTGGACTTCCAACTGGCGGATGTCGCGTTCAAAACACGCCTGGCCGGCACGAGTCGCGATTATTTGAATTTGCACATCGGTGGACGCTACGGAAATCTGGAACAAGAATTCACCCAAGTCGGCACGTATGCCGTTGTCGGCACAGTGGCCGTTGATACCGAGATCGACTTCGATGGCGGCGGGGCGCTCTTGGGCCTGGATACCCGCGTCGGCTTGGGCCGTCATGGGTTCGGCCTCTATGGCGACATCTTCTTCAGCGCGTTATTCGGCGAATTTTCCAGCGAATACACCCAGACCAACGTGACCGCGGCCGCCGTGGAAGCTCAATCCAGCTTTGACGACGAGCGAGTCCTGCCGATTCTACAGGGTCAACTTGGCGTGGACTGGGTGAGTGCCAACGGACGCTGCATGTCGCGCATCGGCCACATGAGCTCGTATTGGTTCAACACGGTGTCTACCGGCGAATACATTTCAGCCGTGCAGCAAACTGCCTTCCTGGACGTGAGCGACACGATCGCGTTCCACGGCCTGGCGGCCATGGTCGAGTTCCGCTATTAGGCGTGACCGCACTTCGTCAGGAGCAATCAAAGCGTCATTCTGAAAGCAGTGGTGCGACTTGAAGAATCTAGCTTCAAGCTTTGCACGCTTTCAACGAGTGAAGATACTGCAAACCAGATCCTTCGGTCGGCAAGCCTCTCTCAGGATGACCTTTAGGCAACGCCCAACAGCAACAGATCGAACGCAAAGCTGTTGGTGATTCCCTCGTTCTCGACCCCCTCAAAAACGCCGTCAATGGCAGCTTCATCCACGGCCTCTTCCCAGGCAAGGAAGCTGGCCCTGGGCGAAGATTCGAGCCATTCGCTCGCAGTCTCCGCAACCGGTTCAATGTCCTCCTCATCGGCAGCGAAGGCGGCTGGCTCAGAATCGTCGGAACTCGGTAACAGCACCACACCCATTAAGGCAGCCGCTTCTCCAGGGTCTTCTGGGTCTTCCGGATCCTCGGGCACTTCTGGTCTCAAAGGTTGAGAATTAAAGTTGCCGACAATCGGGGCGGCAAAGCGGCCGATGCCATAGCGGAAGAACAAATCATCTCCCCCCACGGTCTGCGGCGAGAACGTGTGATTCAGCGCGGCTACGCTCCCCGGCACGGGCGGATTGCCAAAGTTGTTGGAGAGCAAGAACGACCATTCCTGGGTCGCGAAATTGTAGAGACCCAGGTCGTCGATGCCATCGCGATCCATATCGGCCACGACTGGCAATTCGGAGATGCCGGGGACGCTAAAGTTGATGTTAAAGACGGTTCCGGCACCCAGGCCATCGGCGGCGAGATCAATTGAGAAAACGTCGTTTCTCCAAGTTGCCAGATCAAAAACTCCGTCGCCATCAAAATCGCCGACAATCGGCAAACCGGTGATAATGCTGGTCACTCTGAAATCGGCGATGTCGATGATATCGTTGCCGTTGGTGTCGAGATACCAAATGTTGTTGGCAAACAAGCCAACTTCCTCGCCGTCCGCCGGATTGAGGTTGAAATCCCCCACCACGGGCAAGGCATTGCGGACATCAAATCCCGTCACCGCTGGCTGGACGCGGAAGATATCTCCCTCTCCTTCACGAATGATGCCGTCGCCGTTGACGTCGACGATCCAGCGATTCGCGCCGTTGACAAAACCGTAGGCCCCCAGCGAATCAAAGCCGTTGGCGATCCCGCCGGTCGTCACAAACTTGCCGGCAAACAATGTGTCGTGCAGGCCAAACCCACCCGGCACCAGGTTCCCCGCAGCGTCTTGCCGTTGCAGCAAGTAGAACAAGTCGGAGTTCGAGGCATCGCCGCTGCCCTGGGGATCAAAGACGTGATTGTTATTGGCGTCGATGTAAATTTCGGGGGCCGAGTAAACGCCCACTTCGGGACGAGCGTCCACCGTGAACCGCGCGACGAAGTCGGTTCCCGGATTGCCGTCGCCCGACGGGAAGATAGAGCCGGAACCACCCTGTCCACGCACGTCGCCATCCAAGCGATTGCCGATCGGGTCGGTGATATCATCTTGGATGGTGAAAGTGTAACGATCGTCCGGAATGATTTGCGCGAAGACCAACCGCACGGTCACCGTGGGATCACCCGTGAGATCGAAGTCGATAATCGTCGCCGAATCAACAAAAATTGGCCCCACGCGGTCACCGACAAGGCTGTAATTACCCTCAATTTGCGCCAAGTCGGGATCGACGGCAAACAGCCCGGCCAGACCAAACTGGCTCGCTTGGAACGTGACGTCCAAAGAAGTGAATAGCGGGGTCGGGCCATCGGCCGGATTAGGATCGAAGAGATCGAAACCAGGCTGCCCAGCGACGATCACATTCTGCACGCGTGGTCCCGGCGGACGGAAGAAACTCCCTGGATTCGTGCTGCTGGCGGTTTCGAGTCGTTCGATGCTCACAAAACTGACCGGCTTGTTGGGCAGAACAAAAAAGGTGCCCGAGCTGGCGTCCACGCCTCGTTGAAAGATGAACGGCGCTGTCGTATCGAGAAACAGCGTGTCGCCGATACCCGTGACGCCTCCGATTGGAGTGCCCCCATCGACGTTGACGGTGAACACCGGACTTGGCGCGACTTCAATCCGGTCGTTGCCGCTGAGGGTTTCGACGTTGAGCGCGGTGATGCCAGTGATCTCACGCACGCGATAGAGAATTAGCGAATTTGCTCGATCTCTCACGGTAATCAAGGGGTTCTCTAAATCGCCGGCATTGTTAAGGTCCATTTCGACCAGATCGAGTCCGCTAGTAAATGGATTCGTGTTTTCCGTGCCCTGCAACGTGAGCGTGTCGTTGTCTGTGGAAAGACCGTCGCCGTCACGGATAATGACGTCGGTGTTGGCGATGTAGTCGATATCGACAATCAGCGAACCATTCACCGCGTTGGTGACCGTGAGCTTGCCAAATTCTGGCGCCGAAGGCCGAATCACGATGTCTTCGCTCACGGGCCGACCAAAAATCGACGTGCGATAGATCAGCAAGTCAACCTGTTCGCCATCCGTCTGTGCGGGCTCTCCCTCTAAGAAGAACACGTCGATCCCCCAGCC
>JBGTMM010000726.1:0-3011 GCA_041743635.1 Bythopirellula sp. | reverse complement strand
GCGGGTTTTGCTGGCAAGTCCTCGCGGCTTTTGCGCGGGGGTGAACATGGCGATCGACGCTTTGGAGCTAGCCATCCAGTCGCTCCCCGCGCCGATTTCCGTTTACCACGAAATCGTCCCCAACAAATACGTCGTCAACCGCTTCCGCGACTTAGGGGTTGTGTTTGTCGATGAGCTCACCGATGTCCCCATCGGAGCAACGCTGCTCTTCTCGGCCCACGGCGTGTCACCGGCTATTCGCCGCTTGGCCCGCGAACGCAAGTTGCGCGCCATCGATGCCACCTGTCCCCTTGTGACCAAAGTCCATCTCGAAGCGATTCGATACGCCAATCAGGGCTACACGATTTTGCTCATCGGCCATGACGGCCATGACGAAGTGATCGGCACGCTGGGCGAGGCCCCTGAGGCGATTCTGCTCGTCGAAACTCCCCAGGATGTCGACCGCCTGTCAATCGCCGACGAAACCAAAGTGGCTTATCTTACCCAGACGACGCTGAGCGTCGACGACGCCAACCGCATCATCCGCCGGCTGCGCGAACGCTTTCCTCAGATCGCCGCTCCCCCCAAGGACGACATTTGCTACGCCACCCAAAACCGCCAGGAGGCCGTCGCGAAGTTGGCTGAGGAGGCGGATCTTACTCTCGTATTGGGGAGCCAAAATAGCTCCAATAGCCAGCGATTAGCGGAACTCTCACGCGAACGAGGTGTCAACGCCCACCTGATTGATGGCGTTGAGGATATCAACCCAGCATGGCTGGCTGACGTACAAACCGTGCTCGTCACCGCCGGGGCAAGCGCTCCTGAGGTGGTGGTGGAAGCGGTACTCGATTTTCTCTGCGAGAAGTTCGGCGCGACTGTCGAAACGCGATCATTACGAACCGAGGACGTGGCCTTTCCGCTGCCGAAAGAACTTCGCCAAGCCGCGGTAGAATTAGGAATTCCAGTTCATCAACTCGGTGGTAGTTAAAAACCTACGCCCCAGGAATGTTGGAACGACACCACATATTTCCAGCCCTTTGTCGGCACGGGTTTTGCATTGCCAAGTATTGAGCGATTTACCCTTTTTCCTTATGTAACACATTTGAACTATATGAACACGAGGAGGCCTGTCATGGCCCAGCAAGGTTTTACTCTCATAAGCCCCGATTTCGCGCACGGCGAAATGATCCCCACTCGGTTCACCTGCGACGGACAGAATAAATCCCCCGAATTAAAATGGATTCACCCCCCCGAAGGAACTCTCAGTTTCGCTTTGATCGTGGACGACCCCGATGCCCCCGATGGAGTATTTACCCACTGGGTCGTGTTCGATATCCCAGCGGAAGCGAAATTCATTCCAGGCGATGTTCCTAATATGGGCGTCGGCGGACGCAACGATTTTCAACACGACGGCTATGGCGGACCATGCCCGCCCGCCAAGCATGGCGACCATCGATATTTCTTCCGACTTTATGCGTTGGATACAGAGTCGCTCAAACTTGACGCCGGCGCCACTCGCCAAAAGGTCGAACAAGCCATGCAAGACCACATCCTGGATTCCACCGAGTTGATGGGGCGGTTCGAACGTCCGTCGAGTGCCTTTTCCAATGTGGAACCTGAGCGTTAGCGGACAGCAGTTTAGCTAGCCAGCTTCGCGTCGAGCGTAATCTCCGCCGCCGCGAGCAACTTCGAGATCGGGCAATTCTCCTTAGCCTTCTTGGCTTGCTCTAGGAACGCGGCTTTGTCGATGCCCGGCACCTTGGCCACGGTCACCAACTCGATCTTGGGAACTGCGAAACCTTGCTCACCCTTCACCAAATGCACATTCGCCGTGGTTTTGACCTCAGTCGGCGGATGTCCGGCTTTCGCCAGGCCGTTCGAGAGCGCCATGGAAAAGCAACTCGCATGGGCCGCGGCGATCAGTTCTTCGGGATTCGTGCCGGTGCCTTCTTCAAAGCGCGACGAAAACGAATACTGCCCGTCAAACGCCCCGCCGCCAAATTTGACGTTGCCCTTGCCGCCCTTGAGATCCCCTTGCCACACTGCGTCCGCGGTACGTATCGCCATGATTGTTCTCCACTTTCAGGGTTAGAATTGCATTCACTCTGATATCCAGAACCAGAGAGACACAATTCTCCCGCAACGGAAAAGCCTGGTCAATGCGCGCACTTTTTGCCAAAGTGGTTCGCTAAGAGAAATGCGGCTAGAAACGCTTGAAATTCCATCGCGAAGTAAACGCCAAGACGGCCATGGCAGCGGCCAGCACACCAGGCGTCGGTTCGGGAATCACCGTGCCGCCTGTCAGCGCGGCGATCGTGCCAGTTCCAGGGACCACAAACGTGTTGAAAATAGTCCCCGTCCCGAGATCGATCTCGTAGATCTCATCGGCGGTGGAGGGGAGATTCCTGGCTGCGACAAACAGATTGCCGTTATCAAACGCCAAACCTCGCGGGACAACGGCAAAGCCCAAAGCCGGCGAGACTGTCTGCAGAACGGCGCCCGTCAGGTCGGTTCGCAATAGCTTTGGCGTCCGTGTAGTGCCATCCACTTCCTCGGCGGCAATCCATATTTCCCCCTTGGCTGGATCATAATCAACGCCCAACGCGTCGATGTCACTAGGCAATACGCCAACTGGAAACATGGGCGGAAAGAAACCAAAAGGTGGGAAGAGCGAATACTCGACCAGGTAGGAGGGCCGAATGTCCGCGATGCGACGCGATACCGAAATTAACGATCCTTCGCCAAACATGCCGGGAGTGTAACCGAGACCCGACAGTTGAAGAGGACCGGGTGGGTCAATCGAAAGGGTATCAAGAATGCCAAGTGGCAACCAAGTTTCACTGGTCAAATCAAAAGACCAGATTTCTTCCGGTCCAGGATCCAACCGCCGATTGACGTAGAGCCGTCGGCCGTCAAAGGCCAGACCAGAATTCACCGACACCGTTCCGGGAAAGAAAGGGTCAAATACGGGATAAGTGTCGATGACCGCCCCGGTCGTGGAGTCCATCCGCACGATGCCATTGTTGCCGGTA
>JBGTMM010000725.1:0-2723 GCA_041743635.1 Bythopirellula sp. | reverse complement strand
TCGTCGATATTGCCGTTTATGTGGAGGGAGAACCCTTCACTACCGCGCGCGAGAAATTGATCGACAATCTGCTGGATCACGCCACGGTGGAAGCACTCGTTCGCGATGCCGTGAGCGTGCCCGTGCCGGACGACGCCACGGAACCTTCGCTGCCGGCGGAGAAGTCCGAAAAGGAATCGGAATCCGCGAAAAAAGATGATGCCGAGACAGAATATGCTGAGACGAGGGAACCCGAAAAGCCGATCGTCGAGGTCCAGCGACGCGCGGCGCGGACCGTCGCCCAGCGCTTGGTGAATTACATGGCTTCGTCCGACGTCAAGGCCGACCGGGAGGAGATCCGCTGGTTGTTGGCCGAGTGGACCGGCGGGCCGGCGGTTTTGACCTTGGGGCCCGCGATGAATTGGCAGCGGGTGGGCTTCGCGCCGCTGTGGAATGCGCTCGACGTGGACGGCGATCAAAGCTTGAGCGCCGCTGAAATCGCGGCGGCCTCCGAGCGATTGGCCCAAGCCGACGTCGATGAAAACAGCATCGTGGAACTCGAAGAATTATTCGCGATGGGTCCGCGGAACACGACGGCCCCGCACGGTTATCCCCTGTTGGTGGTCGTCGATCAGGAAACAAATTGGCAGCAGTTGAGCTCCCATCTGCAAGCTGCCTACGGCCGGCGTGCGACGAAGCAGCAAGGATTGGCTGCTTCCCCCACGTCGGCCCTTTTAACTCGCATTGCCAGCGGCGATTCCGCGCTCACGCCAACCGATTTGGCGGCGCTCGTGGATGAACCGGCCGACGTGAGGCTGCGTGTCTCGCTGGGTGGCAACAATCCAGAAGGCAAGGAACAAGAAAACGAAGTTGCGTTACTAGCGGCGAATCCCGAGGAACATTCCACCAGCGAGAAAATGGTGACCGTGGTGCGCGGCGCCGAGTACCTGGAATTTTCCGCCGGCGAATTGAAAGAGAAGGAAGCCTCGGAACCCGCTGCGACACAGATCGCCATCGGCGCGGTCGTGGACGGCTATCCGCTGTTTCGCTTGGTGGATCGCAACGGCGACCGGCGTCTTTCGGCGCGCGAATGTCGCAATTTTTCCAAGACGCTAGCCGCCGTCGATCTCAACGGGGATGGCCGTATCGAGTCTCAAGAAAAACCAACCGCGATTCGCATCGCGATCACGCGGGGTCCGCATGCGCATGAGATGCTGGCCGAGCCCTCGGCGGCTGCGGAGCGCGAAGACGCTAGCGATGTTGTGACCCCTCTCAAGGGACCAAGTAAAAGCGTACCCGCTTGGTTCAGCGACATGGATCGTAATCGCGACGGCGATGTTTCGCGGAGCGAGTTTTTGGGCACCAGCGAGCAATTTCAGCAGCTTGACCGTGACGGTGACGGACTTCTTGGCAGTCAGGAAGCCACTCAATAGTTGCCAATATTCTGTCCTTGTCAGCGAACCACCATTGTTTCACCTCTAAAACCGTTATCATAAACAAACCACAACTCGCCAGGCATCTTATCGTTACTAGGTCCCTGACTTTTATTTCCCGATAAAATTCCTCCCACCATGCAGATATCGGAACCATCATGAGTGAGAATCATCAACCCGTGCTTGAAAACAATCGCACCCTTGAGCCCCACGCCAGCACCGAGGAAGTCACTCGGCAGGTGAACAATCTTTACGCGACTTATGAGCGGATGCGGGAAGAGCTCTCCGGCGTTATTGTGGGAATGGACGGCGTGACCGAGCAATTGATGATTGGCATTCTGTGCCGGGGGCATTGCATTTTGCAAGGCATGCCGGGGTTGGCGAAGACGCTGTTGATTTCGCAACTCGCCTCGCTGATGGATCTGACGTTCCATCGCATTCAATTCACCCCCGACCTGATGCCGGGCGACATCACCGGCGGCGACGTGTTGGAAGAAGATCACACCACGGGCAAGCGTGCGTTCCGCTTCTTGCAGGGCCCGCTCTTTGCCAATCTGGTGCTCGCGGACGAAATTAATCGCACGCCCCCCAAGACGCAAAGCGCACTCTTGGAGGCCATGGAAGAAAGGCAACTCTCGGTGGGTGGGAAAACCTATCGCCTGCCGAATCCCTTCTTTGTGCTGGCCACGCAGAATCCAATTGAAGTGGAAGGGACCTATCCGCTCCCCGAAGCACAGCTCGACCGTTTTTTGATGAAAATCAAAGTCGATTATCCCAGCCGAGATGGTGAGCTAGAAATTTGCCGCCGCCAGACGACCGATTACTCGCACACAACGCAGCAAGTGATCGACGTTCCCCAGCTTCTGGCCATGCAACAATTGGTTCCTAAAGTGGTCGTGGCCGATCATGTGTACGCTGCCGCGGTGGATTTGGCCCGCATGACGCGCCCCGACGAGGGAATGCTCCCCGCCGAACTGCGCGACAAGGTGCAATATGGCGCCGGCCCGCGCGCAAGCATGGCACTCTTGAAAGCCGCCAAGGCGCGCGCCCTCTTGCACAAGCGCTGCCACGCCACGACGGCCGACATTCGTGCGATCGCGCTGCCCGTTCTGCGGCACCGCATCATTCCCACGTTCAATGCCGAGGCCGCGGGTCTCGACACCGACGACATTGTCAACGCGTTGGTCGAGCGCAGCACTCTCGCCACGAACGCTTAAAATAACTTCTTTAATTCTTGAAAAACCACGTAGTCGCAGAAGATGAGGAAAATAATGTAAAGTGCAAAATGAAAAACGGTAAATGCAAAACGGC
>JBGTMM010000724.1:0-3108 GCA_041743635.1 Bythopirellula sp. | reverse complement strand
AGTTTGAAATTAAAAAGCGCCTCATCAATCGCCGCGTATTTTTCATAGCCGAGAAGTTCATAGAGCCGCTGGCGCGTTTGCATCTTGCCGACAAGTGATTCCTGCGTTCCCTCCACAGCGAGGGTGCGAAAACCATCTTCTACGGCTTTCATTGCGAGTCGCAAGGCCGTCACGGGATATATGACCAGATTGTAGCCCAAATCGGCAAGTTGCTGCGTGGTGAGCAGCGGTGATTTGCCGAACTCGGTCATGTTCGCCATGAGTGGCACGTCGACCGCTTGACGGAAGGCGGCAAATTCTTGTTCGTTGGCGAGCGCCTCGGGGAAGATCATTTCCGCTCCCGCGTCGACGTAACGCTTGGCCCGGTCAATCGCGGCATCGAGGCCATCGACCCCCCGTGCATCGGTGCGCGCGATGATCAGAAAGTTCTGATCCGATTTTACATCCACGGCCGCTTTCACTTTGCGAACCATCTCATCGACGCTTACCAATTGTTTGCCATCCAAATGGCCGCACCGCTTGGGAAAGAGTTGGTCTTCCAAGTGACAACCGGCGAGTCCCGCTTGTTCCATCATGCAAACCGTGCGCGCCACATTGGCCGGCTCGCCGAAACCCGTGTCGATATCGACAATGGTGGGCAGAGGGACCGATCGGGCAATCGCCTCCGCGCGGCTCGTCACCTCGGAAAGCGTCGTTAGCCCGATATCCGGCAAGCCTAAATCGGCGGAGAGTGCCGCACCGGAAATATAGACGCCCTCGAACTTTAGCTCCGCGATCAGCATCGCCACGAGCGGCGAAAACGCGCCGGGAAAGCGCAACAGCTTGCCACTCGCCAACACCCGGCGAAATTCCTGGCGACGTTCAGCGGCAGATCTCTTTTCGAAAAGCATCAGAAAATCCCCGCGTTGTTGCGTTCGGTGGAATCCACCTTGCCGGCAGCAAGTTGCACATTAAGTGCGCCGATTTCAGTGGGCGTTAATTCGGTTAAGCGCTCGCAAAGCGCGAAGAAGCGTTCTTGTTCCGTCGGTTCAACCATTCCTTCGGTGATGGCCGCGAATTTGCCTTTGTAGTCGGCGCGGGCAAAAGGACGTGCGCCGTAGGAATGCGCATTGGCCACGGCGAGCTCGTCGGTGATTTTTTCCCGATTTTTGAATTCAATCACCACCCTTCCGCCGAAAGATTTTTTCGCCGGATCGGCCGCATGATAGCGCTTAGTCCACTCGGGGTCCTCGACCGTTTGAATCTTCCGCCACAAAGCCACCGTCGCCGGTCGGCTGGCCCGCTCGGGCGCGTAGCTCTCAACATGATGCCACCGCCCATCTTCGAGTGCTACCGCGAAAATGTACATAATACTGTGATCAAGCGTTTCGCGTGAAGCATTGGAATCAAATTTCTGTGGATCGCCCGAACCGGTGCCGATCACGTAGTGCGTGTGATGACTGGTATAGATCGTGATGCGTTCGACGTCGTCCCAATGCTTCACATTGCTTCTCATGCGGAATGCCAAATCAATAAGCGATTGGGATTGGTACTCGGCCGAATGCTCCTTGGTATACGATTGCATAATCGCGCGGCGCGGTTCGCCAGGTTCGGGAAGTGGCACCTGATATTCGCTCATTGGACCGTCGAGCATGTAAGCCAGCACGCTGTCTTCCCCCTCGTAAATTGGCGAGGGGCTGCGTTCGCCGCGCATCGCGCGGTCGACCGCTTCAATCGCCAATTTTCCCGCATGGGCTGGGGCGAAGGCCTTCCAGCTTGAGATTTCCCCTTTGCGGGACTGCCGCGTGGTGAACGAGACGTGGACCGCTTGCTGAATCGCCTGATAAATGGTCGCCGTCGGCAGTTTCAACATCGCCCCGATCCCCGCGGCTTGGGCCGGGCAGAGGTGCGCGATGTGGTCTTTCTTGTGCTTGTGTAGGCAGATGCCGGTCACGAGGGCGATCTGAATTTCATACGCCGCCACCACGCCCCGCACGAAATCGGCTCCCGAGCAACCGTGCTGCTGAGCTACCGCCAGGATCTGCGGAATGTTGTCCGCCGGGTGTGAATAATCGGCCGCGAGAAAAGTGTCGTGCATGTCGAGCTCACGCACCGCCGTGCCGTTGGCCCAGGCCACCCACTCGGCTGAAAACCGCTTGTCGTTATTGATGCCAAACAGAGTGGCCCCAGCTTCCCTGGGATGTGCAAGTGCTTGCTCACGAGCCGTACGAACCGGGGTTCGATTGATCGCCGCAATCGCCACCGCGGCGTTGTCGATCACCCGGTTGGCCACCATCTCGGCAACATCTGCTGGCACCGGCACGAGATCGGTGGCCACCTCCGCCAATTTCCAGGCGAGTTGCTCCTCGCGCGGCGGCGTGGCTGCGGACGGGTAAACGCGGACGGTGTGCTGCTTCATTACGGTGAGTTCGAGCAAGTGGAATAATCAAAGAATTCTATTTTGCACAACCTGCCCACTCTATGCGAGGGCTAGCTATCACCAGTTACCGAAAGCAAACCCATGTTGTGTTAATCTCGGTAATTCGGTATTTTGCCAGCCACTCTAGCACTCGCTTGTCTGGCCGACGAAGAAACTACGCCGCCAAGGCTTGCAACGCGCGACCACACACCGCGAGGATTGCTCATTTCAAGGAAGAACCCATGAGAATCGCTCAGTTGAGCCTCGCAGGACGGGGGGCCTGGCCCGACCTGCATATTGAACAACTCCATCCGCAACTCAACGTCTTCTTTGGCAAGCCGGGGGCTGGCAAAAGCACGCTTGCTCAGCTCGCCAACCACTTGCTCTACGGAAAATCTGAAAGCCCTTGGCGGCAGCAATTCGGCCAGACCGTGCCGCTCACCGAAGGCCGGTTAGTCGTCGACAGCTCGCATGGCAGTTTCGTGCTGCGGAGACATTTGGACACCGATCGCACGAGCCGGCTCACCGTCGCCCCCCTCGGAGACGGTACGGTCGATAGCTGCACCGTGCAAAAGCTGCTGGCCGATCTGTCGCCGCAAGTGATCGCCCCACTCATGGCGGTGGATTTTGCCGAAGCCCCGTCCGTGGATTGGCTCTTGAGCAAGGATTTTACGCGCGAGCTTGCCAAGAATCGAGGCAAGGAACTCGAC
>JBGTMM010000723.1:0-10779 GCA_041743635.1 Bythopirellula sp. | reverse complement strand
ACAGATTGATCGTGCGGCTGCCGTTGCCGGGGGTCAGCACAAACGACTCGATGGACGAGAAATTCAAGTTCTTCGAGCCGGTCGTATTGAACGTCACCGTGGGAGGCGTTGTCTTGTCGCTGAAAAGATTGATGTCCCCTTGAGAGTCAATCTGCAAACGATCACCAAACGGGGGAATCGGGTCGCCAGGATCGGCATTGGGATCGGGATCGCCGCCGTTGATTTGAATCGCGAAATTAAACGAAAAACTCGCCGTAATGTCGTCGGCAACGCCCGAGCCAGAGAAAAACTGTTCAAACCCCGCGTTCACGATCAAACCCTTGCGATTCATGTCGGCTTGGACGAACGAAGTCGCGGTGATATCAACGGGCACCAGGGCCGTGCCATTGTTGGTGATTGCCACCCGTTGTTCGGTGACGCTAATCGAATCGAAACCGTTGATAAGGGGGTTCGCCGGATTGAACGCGCCGGGGACGATCACGCCAGGGCCATAGCCGAAGTCGACAGTCGGAACCTGGCTGGCGGCATCAAACAAATCGTTCTCACTCGTGGAGTAAATGTAAAGCCGATCGCCAATGCCGTCCGTGCCGCCGCCGTTGATTGTGAGCGGATTCGCGCCACCCAAACCGTTGAGATTCAGGTCGGGACCAACACCACCGCCGGCCACGCCGGGAAATTGATCGAAGAAACTGCCTTCGCCCGGACCGTCCCACGGATTGCCACCCAAGAACACCAGGGCTTGGGAAGCTGAGACAGGAGCCACGGTCAGGTCGTCGTTGCCAACCGTTCCGATCACTGTCGCGGAATCATTCGCTCCGTCACCGACGTAATTGATCTGCTCGGAGTTGGTGGTGATGATGCCGCCACCCAAGCCCGCGATCACCAAGCCGGCGGGCAGGGCGTCGGTATACACAAAAAACGGCGTACGCTGACCAGCGGTCACTAGGTTGATAATGTCGCGATTGGGGGCCGTTTGCGCACCAAGGTCCACAAGCAACCCAGCCGCGGGGATCGACCCGGCAGCCAACAAGAGTTGCGCGAGGTCTGTCCCACCTTCGCCAAACAGCGAATCGCTGTCGTCGCCGTCGGCCCATACGATAACGTCATTGCCGTGCAGCGCCGCATTGGTGGCAATCAACGCGCCAGCACGATCATAGGCAGAATCGCCGAACACCGCATCAATACCGGTTCCCGGTAGCAAGGTATCGTTGCCTAAGTCACCGCCCAGCAGGTCGTTGCCGCCCCCGCCGATAATTGTGTCGTTGCCAGCAGCGCCGGTCAGAGTATCATTGCCGTCGTCACCGGTGAGGGTATCACCCTCGTCCCCGCCGTCGAGAAAATCGTTCCCCAACCCGCCACGCAGCACATCAACACCTGCGTTGCCCGATATGTCGTCGTTGCCCGTGTCGGTGCCGACATTGGCTAGCGAGCCAGGAATATCAGCGAGATTGAGTTCCCACCCAGCGATCGAGTCGTTGCCGGCACCGCCGACAATCGTATCATTACCCAAACCGCCGAAGATGATGTCGTTCTCGGTGCCACCGTCGATCGCATCGTTGTCAGCGCCACCGTCGATCACGTCGTCGCCGCCATCGCCGGCAAGGCTATCGGCACCCGCGTCGCCAAGGATGATATCAACGCCCGCGCCTCCGACCATGGTGTCGTTGCCAATGCCACCGCTCAGGAAATCATCGTTGTCGCCGCCGTTGATCGTATCGTTGCCGTTGCCGCCGCTGATCGTGTCGTTACCGACATCGCCGATCAGATTGTCTTCGCCGTCATCGCCGAGCACGTTATCATTGCCGGCGTTGCCGTTAATGGTGTCGTTCCCGAGTCCGCCACGCAGCACGTCATTTTCACCGTCACCCGAGATCGTGTCACCACTCGTGTCCGCTCCTGGCGTGCCGATGGAACCGGCCACGTCCATGAGGTTGCCTTCCCAGCCAACGGCCACGTCATCGCCCGCGCCGCCGCTGATTGTGTCCGCTCCAAAACCGCCGAAAATGATGTCATTCTCGCTGCCGCCATTGAGGGTGTCGTTTTCACTGCCGCCGTCAATGATGTCAACGCCGGCATTTCCGGAGATGTTGTCCGTGCCGGCTTCGCCTAGCAGCACGTCATCGTTTTCATTGCCGTTGATCGTGTCGCCGCCCGCGCCGCCGAGGATCGTATCGTTGCCGGTGCCGCCAGAGAGAGTATCGTTGCCGTCGTGACCATTGATCGTGTCGCCATCGCCCTCGCCATTGATCGTGTCATTACCAAATCCACCAAAGAGTGTGTCCGCGCCCGTGCCGCCATTGATGGTGTCATTGCCAGTGTCTGAACCAACATTCTGAATCGAGCCGGCAATATTATTGACATCCCCTTGCCAACCGATAACGACATCATTGCCGCCGCCGCCGGAAAGATTGTCATTGCCGATGCCGCCAAAAATCACGTCCATGCCCTCGCCACCGTTGATCGTGTCGTCACCATCGTCGCCCAAGAGCACGTCGGCGCCACCACCACCGTTAATCGTATCGTTACCGCCATCCCCTTGCACAATCGCGGTTTTAGTCAATCCACCGGGCAAGTTGATCGTGTCGTTACCGCCTTTTAACTGCGCAAGAAAGGTGGTGAAGTTGGCGAGCGGCACGCTGATCGTGTTGTCGTTGACTTGGGTGACACCTGGTCCGGCAGTAATATCAACCGAGTCAGAGATCTGAAGATTTCCGCCAACAATCGAACCCGTCAAATTGTTAGTGTCATTACCCCCATTATCCAAGAAGATAAAGATGCCGCTGTCCACGGCGGCCACGCCGTCGAGAACCAGCCTTGGCTCCAAAGCTTCGACGTTGAGACTTTTTACATTCTGGCGATGACGATCAATGGAGTACTTGCTCATAGTTGTGGCCCGCGTCAAAGTAAGCAGATAGCAATGGAGAAACAGATAGTTGATAACTAGGGTAGTGTAGTCAACATAAAACGGATTTGCCAGTTTTTCGGATTTTTCTGGTTTTGACTTACAAGGGTCAAAGCTACATCTCATTATCACCACTCACGTTAGGTGCGTTTCGCGCCCATTAAAGCTTGACCTCTCAGTGTAGATACCATCCCCGGAATTCGTCCCGGGAATCGGCCAACCTAAACTTTTTACTCCTTACGGGCGTCGGGCGCGCGATCTAAAAATTTCCCTCACCTCTCTGTAATGACATGCACATTCTCTTCATCCATAAAAACTTCCCAGCGCAGTTCGGGCACATCGCCGCCAGTTTGGCGAAGCGTCCTGGAATAACATGCACCGTCGTCTCCGAAGTCGAGCCGCACAACGCGCCGTCGTTTGATTTGATTCAATATCAACCTCACGGCGGCACGACGGCCAAAACGCACTATTGCTGCCGCACGTTTGAGAATCAGATCCGAGCGTCACACGGTCTCTACGAAACCTTGAAGTCTCGCGCTGGTTTGCGCCCCGACTTGATCGTGAGCCACTCCGGTTTCGTGTCCCCCCTGTTCCTCCGAAATCTCTACGAGTGCCCCGTCATTAATTACTTTGAGTATTTCTATCGCATTCATGGTGCGGACTTGGAATTTCGTGCGGAGTTTCCGGTGGGCGAACTGCAACTCATGAGGGCCCAAGCGCGTAACGCCATGTTGCTCTTGGACTTGGAGAATTGCGATGCCGGTTATGCACCCACGCATTGGCAACGGAGCTGTTTTCCCAAAGTTTATCGCCCCAAGATTCGCCAGATTTTTGACGGCATCGACACCAACGTCTGGAAACCCCGGCCCGACCAGACGCGAAGATTTAACGATCACTCGATTCCAGACAACGTGCGAGTCGTGACCTACGTCAGTCGCGGCCTCGAATCGATGCGCGGGTTCGACATTTTCATGAAAGTTGCCAAGCGACTGTGCGACTCGCGCGACGACGTGTTGTTCCTGGTGATCGGCGACGAACGCACGAACTACGGCGATGAATCCACCGTCATTGGCAAGCAATCGTTCAAGCAATGGGTGCTCGCCCAGGATGCGTACGACCTGTCGAAAATTCGCTTCCTCGGCCGCGTCCCTCCCCCAGAGTTGGCTCAGATTTTGGCCTTCACCGACCTTCACATTTACCTGACGGTGCCCTTCGTGCTCTCCTGGTCGCTGATGAACGCCATGGCCTCGGGGGCAACCGTGTTGGCTTCCGCCGCCCCGCCGGTTCAAGAGGTCATTTTGCATGGCCAAAACGGCTTGTTGGCGGATTTTTACGACATCGACCGTTTCGTCGAGCTCGCCACTGAAGTGCTGAACGATCCGCATGCCTACCGGCAGCTTGGTGAAGCGGCTCACCAGCTAATCACCGACAAGTACAGTGTGGAGCAATGCCTGCCCAAGTTGGTCGAGTTCTATCGGGAAGTTTGCTCGAGATAAGAGCCATTTTTCTCCACGCCCGCTTCTGGTTTGCTGAAAACTGGGGGCTCGCCGTTCGCTGAGTGCGTATCAATTTGGGTTGATTTTAGTAGAATGCCTACTGACGCACTGTCCTGTCGAACTCCAGTGAACTTTCCGTGGCGAAAACTGTTGTCAATCCGACCGCTGAGCTCACGCCGCGCGTGAGCGATGTGCCGCTCACGCTCGAGCAATT
Organism: Bythopirellula sp.; assembly: GCA_041743635.1. Taxonomy (GTDB): domain Bacteria; phylum Planctomycetota; class Planctomycetia; order Pirellulales; family Lacipirellulaceae; genus Bythopirellula. The sequence continues at coordinate 6,167 of JBGTMM010000723.1, read as the reverse complement.
GGGTGCGCTGTCGCTGTTTACTTCAATCAAGAAAGCGCCCTCGTTTTCCAAGTTTCCCGGCAGCTACGTTCTCCGGCGATATCAGGTTGGGGAAGTGATTTGCCACCAGGGCCACGCCGGCTGGTCGGCGTTCTACATGCTCACGGCCGAGGATTTAGCCACCCTCGGCAGCGGCCCTGCGTCAACAACTGCCGCCAAACCAAAGCGGCTCGCCACCGCCCAACTGTTTGCAGCGGGGGCAAGCCAGTCCGCTTCGCGCACCTTTTGGCAGCGACTCACGGGTTCCGCGCGACCTGCAAAATCTGGCGCCGCCGCCACCAAGCCGGACTTGATTCCCAACGACGGTCCCAGCGACATTAATTATGAAACGCGCCGTGCCGCCATCTATGCCGGCGAGGTCTTCGGTGAAATGAGTTGCCTCACGCGGCAACCCCGTTCCGCGACAGTGGTAGCCGATGAAGAATGTTACGCGCTCGAAATCCTGCGGAACGTGCTCGACCAGATGCGCAAAGATCCGCAGTACAAACAGCAATCGGAGCAGAAATATCGCGACCGCGTGTTGGAGGGCCATCTGCGCAGCTTATCGCTGTTTGCGTTGCTCACCCCCGAGCAATTCCGCAAGGTGGTCGCCCGCGTGGAGCTCGTCGAGTTTGCCCCCGGTGCCGTGCTGTGGGATGAGGGCGATCCCGCGACGGCCATGTACGTGGTTCGCTCGGGCATGGTGCAGGTGCTGCAATCGTTCCCCTGGCGGCTCACCGTGGAAGCCATCGGCAATTGGCCCGCCTTGGTCCAAAAACTACTCGCCGAGGGTGAGCCGACAAACCCGCTCGCCGTTTGGCGGGCGAAGCTCTCGGCGGAATTGCAAGAATCGCTCACAAATTGCGGCGGCGATCCGCCCGCCGAACTGAGGCAACAGTTTGTCGCCGAATGCAACGAACTCGCGAAAGCCGGCACTCTGGCCGCTGCCAAAGAACTCGCACCCCTGCTGGCCGATGAACGCTTCCAGCGCGACGGCGCCAAATTCGACGCCAAAGTGAAAAACTGGACGCAACTTGAAAACCGTCGGGGAACCCGCCTGCTATTCCATCTGATGCTGCCAGAAATTATTGCGCCTCCTGAACCGGCCGGCGTGCAGCGGGTGCTGAGCTACTTGGGTCGCGGCGATGCACTTGGTGAAATCGGCCTCGCCCAGAATCGACCACGCACCGCGACCTGCGTGGCCTATGCCCATAGCGACGCCAACATCGAGGCCACCAACATCGAGTTGGTGCGTGTCCCCGCCGATTTGTTCCGCGATCTGGTGGAAATGTCGCCAGAAGTCCGGGCCGAAGTCGAGCGGCTGATTACCAAGCGCACGACCAGCGACCAGCAAACTGCCGCCGCGCCGATTCAGTTGCTCTCCAACTCCAGCCGCGCCGAAGAACTGGGCCTTTTGCAGGGTCAAAAATTGATGCTCATCGACCTCAATCGCTGCACTCGCTGCGGCGATTGCGTGCAGGCTTGCATCGACACCCACGACGACGGCCACAGCCGGCTGTTCCTCGATGGTCCGCGGTTCGGCGATTATTTGATCCCCTCCTCGTGCCGCAATTGCCGCGATCCGGTCTGCATGATCGGTTGCCCCGTCGGTTCAATTCAGCAAGGCGAGAACGGCCAGATCGTGATCCGCGATTGGTGCATCGGCTGCGGAGTCTGTGCCCGGCAATGCCCGTACGATTCGATCCAAATGCACAATGAATCGCTGATCCCCGCCGGGGCACCAGGCTGGTCGTGGCTGCGCACGGCCACCGAGCCTGCGAAAAAATGGTTCGCGTCGGGGTATGCGGCCAGGCATTGGTTAGCGGGATCAGCCCCCTTTGCGGCGGATATCGAGAAAGCCTTGGCGGCGGGCGCGCTCACGGCGGGCGATTACTATTTTCGCTATACCTTTACGGTCGATAGCGCGCGGCTCGAGGCGGACCACACTTGGCGGATGTTGGCGACCTCAAAGGGCAAGAATCTGGAAATCTGGCTCGATGGCACGCCGCTCGCTTTGGAACAGGATGCCCCCCAAGCAAAACGGGGCGAATACGTGGCCAACTTGCCGCTCGAACGGATCGGCAAAGGGTCGCACGTCGTCGCCGCGAAGGTCGGCGGCCCCGTGCCGTTCGCCGCGACGATCTTCGACCTCCGCCTGGACTTGGCGATCAACGAGCAGGAAGACGTCGAAGAAAAACTCGTCACCGAAATGGCCGTGGTCTGCGACCAATGCAGCACGCTCAGCGGCCACCGCCACGCCTGCGTGTACGCCTGCCCCCACGAAGCCGCCATGCGCGTGGATGCCTGGGTGAGTTTTCCGGGGATGTGAAGTAGGTGAGTAGGTGAGTAGGTGAGTAGGTGAGTAGGTGAGTAGGTGAGTAGGTGAGTAGGTGAAAGTCATGTCGTATGAGAGCAATTTCGGGCTGGATGAGTTTGAGCTTTATAGGGAGGCCAGAGAGTTTCGCAAGCTCTTGTACGACTTATTGCCATTACTTCCTCCTCACGGAATTGACCAAATCACTACGCCCGTCTCGGGGTCTTCTCGTCCCTCAAGGAGCAATGGCCAGTAGCGTTCAAAGGCCGTGGGGGCGGGACGCAGGCCGGTAAAGGGTTTGGCGATTGGTTGCCGGTAAGCATTCGTGGAGTAACCTGGGGTGACCGCCACACCGCGAGGTGTTGGATAAGCTCCCTGGTAGAGGCCGGCTCCCGCGCCCGCTTGAAAACGGGGATGCAGCGGCGTGGGGACAACTGAGTTCGTGCGTAACCGCGAAAGCGCCAGGGCCTCATTATAGCTGAGCCCCATCGCGGCGGCTTCGCGCCAGGTGCGCACCGCATCGGGTCGCCCCGCAATACCCTGGCCATAAGAACCCTGACCATACGGCGGAGGTTGGCCATACAAACTTTGCGACGCGAGACAAACGGCGACGGCACCAGCCATCAGCAAGGCAATCAAACCAGGCGGAATGTGTTTGAGCATGGGGTGCTCCCCCAATTACAAAGACAGGCAGAAGACAAGCGGTGCGGGTTCAGAGAAGCAAGCACATAGGATGCGATCCACAAATGAAGCAAGCGTTGTGCCGGCGAGCCTCTCTTGTTCCGCGATTTCTCAAGGGTCGAGCTGGAAATTGTTGCCGGCACATGACTTAGTGTAGCCGATCTGCTAGCTGCGCGAAGAGGCTAGCCTTTTCGGCGTAAATCCGCGGATTCGAATGTGTCGCGGAGGCGACACGGGTGCAATCACAATAGCCGCGACGCAACGCGTCGCAGGATGGGCAGCGCGGACGCCTATTGCTGGGAATCGGTCAAAATGCCGCTCAAAAGCTCACGATCTTTGTCGGTGATTGTCCCCGACTGGTCAATGTCGCCCGCGGGATGGTAGGGCAGCGACGGCGCAGCGCCCGGCAGCCGGGCCACGAACAGTCCAATGTCAATATTGGTTGCCGTGCCGTTTTCGTTGAGATCTCCCAATGTGACGACCTCTGTCACGGTCTTCCCCGCGGCGATGGTATCCGGAAAAGTCGCTTTGGCCGTGCCGAGGAACTTGGCGTCGGACTTCGCCGGGGTGGGCGTGGCACTTTCTTGTCCAAAAACTGGCCGATCATCTCCAAAGTTCGGCCGGGGTCCAGTGGGCCAGCTCCCCGAGGCAATCAAGCGGTCACGATGCGGTTTCTTGGCAACACCAACACCCTTGACCACCGTGCCCGCAATATCTTGTCGATAGAGTATTTCCACCGTCCCGCTCGGGAGCGTGTTGACGAAACGCCCGCCGGTTGTCATCTGCCCGATGTCGGGGGCAAACGTGACCGTGTCGCTACGGATATTGTTGACCAGCGCTCTGATCCAACAGATGCCGGCGTCCCCTTGAGGGGCTTTGCCGGTCTCCACCCGGCGAGCAAAAAGCTGCCAAGAGCCACCGCTGTGCGGATCGTCGTGAACAGTGTTGCGCAGATCCAACGTCAAGACCACGTTGTCGGCTTGCGAAGAAGTGGCAATCAGCAACGTCACGATTGCCACGGCACAAAGGAGTGCGGTTCGCTTCATGTTGTTGTCCAATTACATGAGGGTGTCGGAAATTCCGGGTGGCACGCCCTGCGAGGGCGTGGTGATTGCGATTGTAACGCTACCACGCCCTTCGCAAAGCCTCAGGGCGTGCCACCCCTTGGTTGGTTTCGCACACTCCTCCAATATGTGAACGTGGAACTTTTGCTCACGGAGCTTCATGGATCATCCTTTTTTTCTGCGACCCAACAGTGCCAAAGCGGTGCCAAGCAGCAAAGTAAAACTCGTCGGCTCGGGGATGGCGGTGGTGGCGGCAGTGACCGGACCGGTAAGAATGGTGACAAAACCGCTGATGTCGCTATTGGAAATCGTACCCGTTTGATTGATGTCACCGGCAGGATTGTACGGAAGTGAAGTTGAAGCACGGGGCAAGCGCGCAACGAATGCGCCGATGTCAAAAGATGTGATAGTGCCGGTATTGTTAAAATCGCCGAGCGTTACGACGGAAGTTGACACGCTATCCGCAGCGATTGCGAAATTCCCTGCCCCGACTAAAAAATCGCCGCTGCTAAACGCTGTCCCATCGTTGCCAAAAACAGGGCGGGGACCCGCTGGCCAGGAGCCGCCGGCAATCAGTACATCACGATTGGGAGTGGTGGCCGGAGGCACACCCACGCCAGGAAGCGTGGGCTGCGAGAGATCCTGTTCGTAAACGATTTCCACGGTGCCTTGTGAGTCTCCAGGAATGGCCTGAGCGGTGGCCGCACCATTCGCGTTAATCGCGGGATTGAAGACGATTCCCGCGAGACTAATGTTGTCGAGCAGTGCCCGCACGCCGGCGAGGCCGGTGCTGCCATCGACGCCACTCCCTGTATCAACCACGCGGGCAAAAAGCAGCCAGTTGCCACCGCCAAATGCATTGATACGGTTCGTGTTACGCAGATCCAAAGTTAGTTGCAGATTGTCCGCATACGATTGGTTTATGGCACTGTACGTCAGCAAGGCGGCGGCACTGAGGATCAGGCAGCGGATCGTCATAAATTCTCCAACTTTATAATCGTGTTGATATCTTACGAGCGGCGACGACCCATTAAGGCCAAGCCCCCCACCAGCAACAGGCTGACACTCGCCGGCTCGGGGACGGCTGTCGTGGCAGCGGTGAGCGGAGCGGTCAAGCCCGCTATAAAAGGAGCTATATCTAAACTAGTAATCGTCCCATTCTGGTTGAAATCCGCAGCAGGACTGTAGGGCAGCGGAGGCATTGCACCGGGAAAGCGAGCGACGAAAAGCGCGATGTCGCTGTTAGTGATCGTTGCGGAACCATTAAAATCGCCGAGAGTTACAACTTCTGTGAGAACATCGTCCGGAGAAATCTCGCCATAGGGGGGAGCAGAACTGGTGAGGAAGTGTCCCTCCGAGGAAAGGCCGCCAGGATCAACACCGAAGGTGGGTCGCGGACCGGCAGGCCAAGAACCCGAGGCGATCAACTGATCCCGATTGGCGATTGCATTAACACCGACTCCGGTGATAACCGTGCCATTCAGGTCTTGTGCATAGTCAATCTCCACGACACCGTTGGTTAATGTGTTGGCAAAGGGAACACCATTGGGCTGACTGATGCCGGGGGCAATCGTTATGCCAGTTGCAGAGATGTTGTTGAGCAATGCCCGCAGACTGGAAACGCCAAAATCACCTTGGGCACCCGCGCCGGTTTCCACCTTGCGGGCAAAAAGTTGCCACGTGCCGCCGTTGAGGGGATTCAGCCGGCTGGTGTTGCGCAAGTCCAAAGTCAGTCGCAGATTATCCGCACGAGTTTGGGTTGAGAGAACCAGCACGAGCAACGTTGCAGCACAAAGAATGAGGTTTCGCTTGATGGCCATTTTTCCGGTTCCCGTTTTCTTGGTGAAAAAACTACATCAACCCTTTGAAACCTAATCGCACGTCTTGATTCGTCGTATTCTACCAAAATCGTCCTTTTCAGGGTAACGGATTTTCGCGCGGTTTTATCTGCCCCAAAGGGATTTGCTTTCGCGACGACGCCAAGCCCAACTCATAATTACCAAGCTAGCCAGCGCCAAAGTTGATGGCTCGGGGACCACCGTGAAGCCCAAGTCGCGTAAGGATTGGATCGTGGTGTTGCTTAAAAATGG
>JBGTMM010000722.1:0-2858 GCA_041743635.1 Bythopirellula sp. | reverse complement strand
GCTCCCTCGCGGAGTGGTGGCGTTCTGTCGATGGATTCCGCTCTCGAATCGAAGCTCAACATGAGTATTTCGGAAATGAATCTTTCGGTGCGGGCCAGCAATTGCCTGGAGGCTGAACACATCATGTTCGTGCGCGATCTCGTGTCGCGGACCGAAGACCAATTGCTCGAAGTGCGCAACTTTGGCGAGACGACCTTGGCGGAAGTCCGTCAAAAACTGCGTGACCTGGGCTTGCACCTTGGTATGCGAATTCCGACCTCGGCTGGTGCCCACTGAAACTGAGCCCAATAAAGTTGAAGCCACTAAGAGTGGAAGATTGACAAGAATATCCGCTGACGCCCGGGCGTTGGCATTTTCCCGATTGGCGACCGAACCATGAGACATCGCAATAAAGGCCGCAAGCTCGGCCGCAATCCGAAACACCAACGTGCTTTGTTGCGTAATTTGGCGAGTGCGCTGATTTTGACCGAGCGCGACGCCGAATTCGACGACAACAAGCCCAAAGTGAAGGGTCGCATCGTGACCACGATTGCCAAGGCAAAGGAAGTTCGCCCGCTGGTGGAAAAGTGCATTACGATTGCCCGACGTTCGCTTTCCGCGAAGGAAGCCTCCGTGGAACATGGGACGACGGCGGAGCGTGGCAGCCAGGAATGGAAGACGTGGCGTGAAAGTGATCGCTGGAATGCGTGGGCCCAAGCAGTGGCCCCCACGGTTGCTGCTCGCCGTCGCTGCATTCAACTATTAGGTGATAAGCAGGCCGTCAGCATTCTGTTTGACGAGATCGCGCCACGGTTTGCCGAACGTCCCGGCGGTTACACGCGGATCGTGCGATTGGCACAACCGCGCTTGGGTGATGCCGGCGTGCAGGCGATTCTGGAGTTCGTGGGGGTGCGAGATCGCGTGGTCAAGCGGAGCGAAAAGCCCGCATTTGAAGACAGTGAACCCACCGCTGCTGTCGAAAAGAAACCAGCCGCCAAGTCGGAGGAAAAAGCGAGCGAGACCCCGGCTGCTGGCAATTAATCTTTGTAGGTGACCTCCACGGCTGGGTTCCAAAGTTGGAGACTTTGGCTTCAAATCCCATGGAAAGCTCTCGCCAAAGTTTCGATTTCACCCAGGCCATGTGTGACCTCTGCGCGGATATCGCGGAGAGAGTATCTGAGTTTCAGCATGTTGAAGTTGAGCGTGTGGCTTTCAACATTTGCCAAACCCGCCGCGATGTTTCGCACGGCATGTACGCCTCGCTGACGCCGCTCCGTTTTGCCGGCGGTGCGGAACGCAAAGTCATGCGCGGGATGAGTTGGGGCGTGGAGCCTTTGTGCGATGAAGGCGGCAGCGACTATTTGTATCTCTTGAGCTTTTATCTGCCCCGTTTTCAAAACACGTCGCTCGAAGAAAAACTCACGACTATCTTTCACGAATTGTGGCACATCGCCCCCGAGTTCAACGGCGACGTCAGAAGGCACGCGGGACGCTGCTATGCGCACGGATCGTCCCAACGACGCTATGATGCCGAGATGACTCGGCTTGCGCAAGCGTGGCTGGCGCTCAATCCGCCGGCCCAATTGTACGACTTTCTGTCGCTCTCGTTTGCGGAATTGGTCGCCGAGCACGGCCGAGTGATCGGCAATCGCTGGCGAGCGCCGAAACTGGTGAGGGCGTAGTCGTGCTAGCACTGCCAGTCCATGTTGACGTTGCTTGTGCCAAATTCTACAGTTCTCGCCTCTTCTGCCCTCTCAAATAGGATTGACTTGCCGGTGGCTACTGCGCTGGCACGGTGCCGTTATGCCTAGTCGTCAACCATACACATGCCGGCTCACGCGATTGGCGCTGCTGGGGATGAGTTGGTTGCTAGTGCTCACGGGTTGTGGGGTCGTGCTGAACACCGCGACGGTAAGCACCCCGCAATCCATTTTGAAAGCTGTGCGGTCGGGGCCCGATCGCGTGACCCTGGAAATCTTCCAAGTTCGTGTCCCTGCTGATGACAAGCAACTTGCCGCGGAGCTTTGGCAGGCGGCGGATGAACAGCGGCTTGATCTCGACGTCCGCAACCGCTTGGTGAGCAATGGATTTCGCGCCGGCGTGATCGGAGGCGCATTGCCAGACTCGCTGGCGGAGTCACTGAATCTGCAGAGTGAAATGCCCGCGGACAAAACGGAACGGGTCATTACCTATGAATCGGCGACGCCGAAAGTTGTTCGCCGAGTTCTGCAACTCAAACGCCGTGAGCCGGCGACGATTCAAGCGTCCGAATTGCAACAATCGGTGCATGTTCTGCTCAATACCGAAAACGGCTTACAGGGCAAGAGTTATGATGAAGTTCAAGGGGCCTATTCGCTGTGTGCCGAGACTCTGCCAGGTCAAATGGTCGAAGTCCAATTGATTCCCGAACTGCAGCACGGCGAATTCCGCAACCGTTATGGTGGCAGCGACCAGGGAGCCTTCGTTGTGACACCCTCGCGGGAACGCCAAGTCTTTGACCAAATGAAAATGACCGTGACGCTTGCCGCTGGGGAAATGCTGATCGTAACGGGAGTGCCCGAGACGCCTGGGAGTTTGGGCAGCGCGTTTCATGCGGAGCGGCGTGCGGGCGTGGCTGAGCAGAAGTTGATTTTGGTCCGCTTGCTGCAAGTCCCCGACAGCGAGATTTTGGCGGACGTTTCTTTGCCGTTCGATTGAGCGTCATCCGATTAAGGGGATCGGCGAACTGTTCGCCCTCTTGGCCCCCTCCGCGAGCCGCCACGAACTTGGTACAATGCGGCTCGGATCAAACCAAGCCGCCAGACACTAATTTCGTGAATTTTTAGACGAAGGAGTTCCGCCATGCCATTGGTACCCATGCGATTGCTGTTGGATCACGC
>JBGTMM010000721.1:0-4274 GCA_041743635.1 Bythopirellula sp. | reverse complement strand
ACTCTTGCATTCAACACCAAATTTCAAGTCCGTGGTGCTTACCAGTGCCACGTACTTTTTTGGCGACCATACCGCGGGTGGTCACACCTGTTCCCATTCCGAACACAGTAGTTAAGCACCCCGGGCCGATGATAGTGAGAGCACTCGCGAAAGTAGGTATCGCCATTTTTATTTTCCTTAAGCCGCTCGCGGCTTAACGAAAATTGAACCCTTTGTCGGGACACCCCGGCAAGGGGTTTTTTTGTGGGTTCTGCTGAGATAGCGTTGGCAGATTCGTTGTTTATGCAAACCACTTCTGGTCGAAAGTGGCGCTCGACAGTTGCTCGGTGCGAGCGCTTTTTGGGGGGCGCGGACCCGCCCCGATCCCACGGATCGCGGCAAGAATGGCTTGAAGCGGCATGTTGTCTGCGACGGTCAGGGGATGCCGCTGGCGATCACGCACACCGGCGCGAACGTCCACGATTCTCAAGCAGCGATCCCGTTGATCGACGCCATTCCACCGATCAAACGTCCTGGCGGAGGTCGCCGCAAACGTCCCGACGCAGCGTTCGCTGATCGCGCCTACGACGCCGAAGAAAAATTTGCGTGCCTTTGCGTCAGCGCGGCATCCAGCCATATATCGCCAAGCGAAAAACGCAGCACACCTGCCACTCGTCCCGCCACCCGCTACTGCGTAAGATGTTGTTATCGTTCACTATTTCGTCAACCTTACGTTCGCATCGAATTTGCGTTCGCACGCAGCAGGGAGAGAAAATCGTGTCGAAGCCGGTGACTGTTAGTGTGCCTCATAAGCTTGGGCGGGATGAAGCCCGGCGGCGGATTGCCGAGGGGTTTGGCCAGCTCGAGCAGCAGATGACCGGCGGCATGGGAGTGGTCGCTTGTCAGCAGCGGTGGGAGGGGGATCGGCTGCACTTCGAAGCAAGCGCGCTGGGTCAGAAAATGACCGGCCGGCTGGAGGTGTCGGAGGATTCGCTCGGGATCGAAATCGATCTGCCGGCGATTCTCGCGGCACTCGCGGAACGAATTGCCGGTAAGTTGAAGGAAACGAGTCGTAAGTTGCTGGAGAATCGATGAGAGGAAAGCCGTTAGCCATTAGCTGTTAGCTATTAGCCAGATAGGAAGTATACGCAAAAATCTGGTCAAATGCGGCTCCAATTCGTTCATTTCCGCGCATTGTTGGCTTAGAATAATGCTACGAACAGAACTTCTCTCGCCCTTCCGGAATGCACCATGGATTTCGTTTCTCGGTCCGCGATGTCTCGCTTGATAGAGACGCGGCGTTTACGCTTGGCCGTGTGGACCTTGCTTGTGGCGTTTTTTTGTTGGTCGCCTCAAATGGGCCACGCTTCTGTGATTGCCAAAGATTCATTCCTCACGGGCGGTAGCCCCGCGAGCGGGCAGTACAACGTGGCGTCAGTCATCGGCCAGAACCCCACCATACCCGGCTTCTCGGGAGGATGGTATTCGAGCGCCGGCAGCGCGATGGATGTGCTAAGTACTTCGCTCAACTACGCTGTCGGCACCTATCCAGCTTCGACTGGCGGTAGCGTCTTCAGCCCCAGCAATAACAACCGCGTTCATCGATTGCTCAATGCCGCCACGAATCCTTTTCAATCTTCCTACAACGGCACGGTCTATTTGTCTTACCTTTATCAAAATTCTTTTTCTAGCGCGAATAGTTACATTGCCTTTGAGATGCACAATGGCGGCAACGCCGACTCCAGTCGCACTTTCCACCTGGGGGTGAGTGGGTCTGATTTTCTTGGTAATTCCACCTTTGGCTTCCGTATCAATCAGAGCTCTTCGTTGGCATCTCCCTTGGGAGCCCGTAATACGGCGGTCAATCTCTTTGTCATCAAATTTGCACTTTCTTCGGCGGCGGGCGGTGATGAAATCACCGTGTGGCAGAACCCGAGTTACTCGTCGCTAACAACCGATCCCGCGGGTGGAATCACTTTTGCTGGCTTCGACTTCATGGCCGACCGACTGGGTGTCGGACGTTTTACGTCGGATTCCAATTTCGACTTCGCCATCGACGAGCTGCGGATCGGGACGTCGCTCGGCGACGTGCTGTCGGACGGTTTTGTCGCTTGCGACATCAACGGCAGTGGCACTTGCAATTCCAGCGACATGCGGATTATCAGCCAAAACATGTTTAAGTCGGGTGACTTTGACGACGGTGATCTCAACAACGACGGCACGATCAATTTCGTCGATTTCCGGCTTTTCAAGGACGACCCCAACCGTGTCGTCGGTTTTGATCCACCGCCATTGGGCGATATTCAGGTTCCCGAACCAACGGGAATCGTGCTCATCGTTTTGGCGTTGCCGTTCGCATTACGTCGACCGCGAGCTTGCGCTCGCGGCTATCACAAAACGCTGACCTCATTCTCCGCACTGCTGATCGCTGGCGGCTTAGCGCTCCCCCACTCGTCACACGCCCAAACGCAGCCCACCGGCCCCATCACCACCTTCTCGGGCGCTACGCTCAACCTGAAGCGTTACGCCAGCATTCCCTCGGGTCCAATCATCTCGATGACCACCCAACCCCTGACCGCAGGCAATCAAGATCTGTTTGTCACCACGCAAAATGGCAGCATCTACTCCCTGCACGACAACGGCTTGGGCAGCGTCAGCACGTCGCTTTTTTTCAACTACAACGCGGCCGTGAGCCAGTTCGTCGCAAATCCCAACAATGGCTTCGTGCTCGACAACACCAACAGCACGCACGGCGGCTTGCGGAACATCACTTTTCACCCCGAGTTCGCCCTCAACGGCAAGTTCTACACCTCGGCATTGGTCGATACCCCGAGTGGTGTTCCAGGGCTGCGCTATATTGGTCCGACGCTCGGTAGCCCCGCCGCCGAGAGCCTGGTCGCGGAGTGGACGTATGATCGCCAAGCGAATGAACTGACCGACTACCGCGAATTGTTTCGCGTGCAGATGCCGGTGTTCGATCATCCCGTGAAGCAGATGGGCTTCAACAATTTCGCCAAGCCCGGCGACGAGGACTACGGCCTCCTTTACATCGCCCATGGCGACGGCAGCCAGGCTTCCACCACGACCGGTGGCGGCACGACCAACAATGCACTCGGCAAGATTTTGCGCATCAATCCGCTCGAAAGCGGTCCCAATCCTTACACCACGCCCGGCAATGTTCTTGCCGGTCAACCTGGATTTTTGCCAGAGATTTATACCCTTGGGCATCGCAATCCCCATCACTTGTCCTTTGCCAAGGACGCCAACGGCGATACGCACATCATCGTGGCCGAGCCGGGACGCGATAACATCGAGGAAGTGAATGTTCTCCAGAACGGCGGCAACTACGGTTGGTCGAGCCGCGAGGGGACTTGGGTGCAACTTCCCGGCAGCGGCGGTTACGGTGTTGGTGTGGGTCTGGCAAATTTACCGGCCAACGAATGGCAACTCAACGATTTCATTTATCCCGCGGCGCAATACGACCACGACACCAGCTTCGGCACGGGCTTCTCTGGCGTATCAATTGCCGGCGGTTTCACGATCCAAAACAATTCCGATCCGGCTCTCGAGGATCAATACATTTTTCTCGATCACGCCAATGCCAATGGCCGCGTTTATCAGGCGGGGCTTGATGGATTGCTGGGCGCCCACACGCAACTGGCCGACGGTGAATCGCCCGCTGCGCTCACGCAGGCCACGATCAATCGCTTGCATCTGACGCTCGATTCCGATGGCGATGGCGATATCGACCGCAGTACGAATGATTTGAATTCGCTGCTGCAAGTCTCACGGAATGACGGCCGCTTTGGTCGTGGTCCCAACGGCGAGATGTTCATTTCCAGCAAAAGCACGGGGCTCGTGTATCTGGTGAACAATACCGTGCCCGACGTCAACCGCCTGACTCTCACAGTCAATCGCGGCACGGGCGACATGTCCATCTCGAACAGTTCGGGCAGCAATGTCGCTATCAATGGCCTGTCACTCACTTCGCCTTCCGGCTCGATTGCTCCCATGGAACTTGAAACACTCGACGCCGGTTGGAGTCTTTCGGGCAGCAACACGATGCAAATGGCATCGCAGAGCAATCCCATGGGTTCACTGAATTTCAATGGCGCAACCATCGCACCGCTGGGCGACGCCTACGAGGCCCAGCTTTTCGCTTTCGGCCAAAGAGCGGGGGAAGACGTGGTGTTTGTCTTTGAAACCGCCGACGGCAACCCGGTCCTCGGCAATGTCGTCTACACGGGCGAATCGCCGGTCCGCGATACGATTGTGATGACCGTGAATCTTGCCAC
>JBGTMM010000720.1:0-9748 GCA_041743635.1 Bythopirellula sp. | reverse complement strand
GGCCATGGTGGGGATATGCACGGTGCCCAAAATGCCCGCAAGCAGGCTGATGCCATAGAGCATAACCCCAGCAGTACCGGCACCGTAAACCGCGTATTTAAGCGCGGCTTCACTACTGCGTTGGCGGCCCTTCACAATGCCGGCAAGCACGTAGGATGGCACGCTCGCCATTTCGACGCTCATGAACAGCATTAGCAGATGATTCGACGACGCCATCAGGCACATGCCGAGCGTGGCACCCAACACGAGCGTGTAGTAATCTTGGCCATCCTTGGTGCTGGCAATGCCCGTGAGCCGCGAGAGCACGATAAACAACACCGCAAATGTTAGCAGAAACACGCGGGTGAAGGCGGTCAGCGTGTCGTAAACCAACATGCCGTCGAATAGTTCTTGGCGCTCGAGCCCTTGCCAGGAAGCTAAGCCCTCGGTTGGCAGCGCGAGACACAGCGCGGTGATCGAACCCACGAGCGCCAGGAGGAACGAGGGAATGTACTCGCCCCCTTTGAACACGCGCACCAGCAGCATTACCACGATTGTGCCGCAGAGCGCAAGTTCCGGCTTGAACAGCGGTAGACTGGTATCAACCGTGTTGGACCAGAGCGAATTAACGATTTGTTGTAAAGTGAGAGGTTCCACAGATTATTTTGCTTTTATTGAGTGTCCCTAAACCGCAAGCGACCGCTTGCGGCTTAGCGGTGGAGAATAAATTAATTATGAATTTTCAGTTGTGCCACTTGGCCTTCTTGAGTCTTGATCGGGTTGAGCGCGGTGGCGCGCTCGTCGTGTTCTTGGGTCCAGGCGGCAAGCTCATCGATCTGCCGGTCAATTGAAGGCTGCATGTAATTGAGCATCGCGGTAGGGTAGACGCCGAAAAAGATCGCCAGGGCCAAGAGCGGCACTCCGATCGAAAGTTCCCGCATAGTGATCGGTGTGAGAGCCTCGCCGTGAGGGCCTTTGTATTCGGCACCCAAGTAAACTCGCTGAATCGCCCAGAGGATGTAGCCAGCCGTCAGGATTACGACCGCCGCCGAGATGATGGCTAGCACGTAGCTATATTTCCACACCGAGAGCACGACGAGCACTTCGCCGATGAAGCCGCACAGGCCGGGGAGGCCCAAGCCAGCGAAGAAAATGCCGATGGCGATACCGCTGTAAACCGGCATTTTGGCGAAAAGGCCGCCGAACTTATCGAGATCGCGATGATGCACGCGGTCGTACAGCACGCCGACGCAAAAGAACATGCCGGCCGAACTGATGCCGTGGGCAATCATCTGGAACATCGCCCCGTTGGCCCCCATTTTCCAATAGTCGGCGTTGTAGCCGGTGTCGGCCACCGCGCTCCACACGCCCAGGCCGAGGACAACGTAACCCATGTGGCTCACCGAACTGTAGGCCACCATGCGTTTGAAGTCTTTTTGCGCCAGGGCCGCGAACGCGCCGTAGACCATGCTCAACACGCCGACGAAGCAGACGAAGTAGGCTAGGTCGTAGCCGGCCTCGGGGCAAATCGGATAGCAGATACGCAAGATGCCGTAGCCACCCATTTTCAATAACACGCCGGCCAAGATCATGGAGATCGGCGTAGGGGCCTCGACGTGGGCATCCGGGAGCCAAGTATGTAGCGGCACACTCGGAACCTTGATCACAAAACCGATGAACAATAGCAGAAAGGCCCACCACTGGATGCTCTGGCCGAGGAGGGCTTCGCCCTCAAACAGGTCGGTGTGCTGGCCCATTTGCTGGAGGGCCAGGATGTTGAACGTGTTGAGTTGCCGACGCTGGGTGGGATTCGTTTCCGACATGATCTCGGCGTATTTTTTGGCGAGCGGGGAATCGCTTTCTTGCCAGGTGGCGAGAGCCTGTTCGGCATTGCCGTCAGCAGCGACTTTGATAATTCCCGCGTCCGCGAGTTGAGTTGCGTTGAGTTGGGTGAGATCGCTGTTAAAATACAGCATCAGAATCGCAATTAACATCAACACGCCACCGACCAGCGTGTAGAGAAAAAACTTAATCGCCGCGTATTCACGCCGTGGGCCGCCCCACACGCCGATGAGAAAATACATCGGCAAGAGCATCACTTCCCAAAACACATAGAACAGGAAAAAGTCGAGCGCCAGAAACACGCCCAACATGCCCGTTTCCAAGAGCAGGAACAGGATGCAATAGGCTTTCACGTGCTTGTTGATCGGCCAACTCGCTGCCATGGCCAGCACCGAGAGAAACGCCGTGAGCACCACCAGCGGGAAGCTGATGCCGTCCATCCCCATGAAATACTGAATGCCGAACGAAGGAATCCATTCCAGGTTGAACAAGTTTTGCATCTCGGCCGCGCCGCGTTCGAAGGCAATCGGTGCGCCGCTACGAAAGAAACCGAGCGTCAGGATGAAGACGAAGATGGTCACCGCCAAACTGATGAGCTTATAGGATTCGTCCGCCAAACGAGGCAGCAGGGCCATCACCAGGGCCGCCAAGGCTGGCAGGAAAACCAAAAGGCTCAGATAAACCGCGGGGTCGCTGAGAGTCATAATTAGTCGCCGCTATCTTTTAGGAGGTAATTTTTAACCACGAATCGAACGAATTACACGAATAGGAATTTAGTCGAAACGATTTAACCACGCTTTTCTTATTCGTGCTATTCGATTAATTCGTGGTGAGTCTTAAAGGTTTTGTGTTGGCGTGAGGTAACTCTGCAGAAACGTGATCGCCACGAACAAGAGTACCGTCCCCACGACGATGAACATCACATATTGACGCAAGTTGCCGGTTTGCAATCGGCGGAGCCAGAGGCCGAGGCCCCAGGTGCCGCTGGCAAAGGTGTTGACCGTGCCGTCGACGACGGTTTGGTCGAACAGGAAGTCAACGACCTTGGAGAGCCCCCGGCAAATCGCCGCGGCCCCATGCAAGATCGCGTCGATAATTCCGCGATCAAACCACGCCAAAAATCCGGAGATCCAGAGCACGGGCTTCACGAAAATGGTGTTGTACAACTCGTCGAAGTACCATTTGTTCCACAGGAACGTGTGCAACGGTTTGAAACTTTGCTTGAGTTCCGCGGGATTCAACAGTCCCCAAAGGTAAATGATCGTGGCGAGCAGCAAACCGATCGCCGCCGCGGTAATCGCGGCGATGGCCGCGGGCTGCTTGAGATTGGGCTCGTGACTCAAAAGTTCGTTGGGAACCACGACGTCCCAGAGTTGCCCTTGCGCAGAGGCCAGCGTGCCGAGCGGGCGCGCTTGATCGAGCATGTCGTACACGCCGAAGATCGGCCAGCCGACGGCCAAGGCGAATACGGCGAGCACGATCAAAGGGGTGGTCATCACGCGGGGCGATTCGTGGGCATGATCGAAGCGATGTTTATCACGCGGCACGCCGGCGAAGGTCATGTACCAGAGTCGGAACATATAAAAAGCGGTTACTGCCGCACCAATCACCGGGAGCCATTTCAAAAAGAGCGCATGTTGCGGACTCTTATCGGCATAGTTCCAAGCTTGCTCGATGATCGCGTCCTTGGAGAAATAGCCGCTGAAACCAATCTGAGTGAGTGGAATACCGGCTCCGATAATCGCGAGGCAGCCGATGAGCATCGTGTACGCCGTGATCGGCATTTTCTTCCGTAAACCGCCCATGTGGGTCATGTCGTTGGTGTGGACCGCATGGATCACTGACCCAGAGCACATGAACAACAGGCCCTTGAAGAAAGCGTGAGTTATCAGGTGGAACATGCCGGCGACCCAGCCGCCCAAGCCGAGCGCGAGCATCATGTAGCCAAGTTGGCTCACGGTGGAGTAAGCGAGAACCCGCTTGATGTCGGTGGCGGTGATGGCAATCGTCGCGGCGATAATGGCGGTGATGCTGCCGGTGTAGGCGATCACCAGCAAGGCTTCGGGAGTGAACACCGGGTAAAACCGCCCCACTAAATACACGCCGGCGGCGACCATCGTTGCCGAATGCACAAGTGCGGAAACGGGCGTGGGGCCTTCCATCGCGTCGGGGAGCCACACATGCAACGGGAACTGGGCGCTTTTGCCCACGCAGCCACAGAAGATGCCGACGCCCGCGATGAAGAGGAGCCATTGACCGGGGGTGTTGCGTTCATCGGGGTTGTCGTCGCCTTCGGCACCGCCTGCTGAAGCAGGCTCGCCAGTCATGCGGGTTTCTTCGGCGATCATGCTTTCCGTGGGGACGAGGTGGCGGTCGTTTTCCTCGGTGCGGAGTTGGCTGAACAGGCCCGGTTCGGCGACTCCATCGTCGTTCTTGATGTCGCCGAAGTTGAAGGTGCCGATGCTCGACCAGAGGGCCATCATGCCGATGAGCATGCCGAAGTCGCCGACGCGGTTGACGATGAACGCCTTATTAGCGGCGGTCGAGGCGCTGTGCCGTTCAATGTAGAAACCGATCAGGAAGTAAGAACAGATACCCACCAACTCCCAAAACACAAAGACCATTGCCAAGTTACCGGCGATGACAATCCCCAACATGCTGAAGCAAAAGAGCGAGAGATATTGGAAGAACCGATAGTAGCGGCCCTTACGATGAAGGTGCTCGCCGTTGGAGAGGGTGACTTCGTGATCGACGAACGGTTCGTGCAGTTCGTCGTGCATGTAGCCAAGGGCGTAAAAGTGGACGCAGGAGGCGATCAGCGTCACCATGCAAAACATACCCACGGTGAGGGCGTCGATGTAGTAGCCGATGGTGAGTTTGAGCTCACCGAACTCGGCGAGCGAGTACCAATCGCCGGTGACGTAGGCGGGCGATTCGTTGTTGATGTTGGGGTCGATGGCGTGGTGGATATCAGCGTCAAAGTCGTGAGCGGGTTCGGTGTGCAAATCGGATTCACCCTGCTCCGCTGCACCGCCCGCTAAAGCGGACTCCCCGTTGGGGAGCCAGACGGCGAACAGCGCGGTGAAGCTGAGTACCGCGGCGGTGACGATAGCGAGCGTCGCCAAGTAGCCGGCGAACTTGCCGTGGGGGCCCATGTATTTTCCGAAGAGCAGGATGGCGACGAACGACGCCAATGGCACCAGCCAGGCCAGCATTAGCAGCAGCGGTAATGTCGATTGGGGATCCATCGAAAGCATCATATTTCCTGAGTTCGTAATTCCATCAACCGCTCAATTGATCGGCACGGTCGACGTCGATTGAGTCGTGGCTGTTATAAAAATTGAGAGCAATCGCCAGGGCCACGGCGGCTTCGGCCGCGGCGAGCACAATCACGAAGAGGGCAATCAGTTGGCCGTCGAGGCCCAGGTTATGGGAATCGCTGCGGAGATACTTGCTGCCGAAGGCGACGAAATTGAGGTTCGCTCCGTTGAGCACCAGCTCGATCCCCATTAAGATGCCGAGAGCATTCCGCTTGGTGGCCATGCACAACGCGCCGCAAACAAACAGCACCGCCCCCACGGAAACGTAATGGGCAACTCCCACGGGTTCGGTCAAGATATTGGCAAGTGGTAGAAGCAGCATGTTACTTTTCAGTTCGATTCAATCGTCCGGGTCCGTTTCGCGCGGGCCAAGTAAGCCGCACCGATTAGCACGACCAGCAGATGGACCGAGACAATTTCAAAGGGCAACAAATAGCCGGAACGGTCGGGGGCATCGGTGCGCGCTCCTAGAAGTCCCATGGCAATCGGCGTGACGGTGTGCGTCACCGGCACGGCTTCCGCAGCGGAGCGTTCCATTCCTCGCCAAGCGGGAATGCTGAACGCGGCGTAAATCAGCACGAACAAGAGCGCGCCACCAGCGAGGAAACCTTTGACCCAATCGCCGGCCATGGTTTTCATCTCGATGAACCGTTCCTGGGAAGTGAGCATCACGCCGAAGATCAGCAGCACCAGCGTGCCGCCGACATAGATTAACAGTTGCATGGCCCCGACGAAATCGGCACCGGCGAGAAACATGAGTCCCGCGGCGGCCGCGAGTGACAGCACCAAATAAAACGCCATGCGGACGATATTCGTCGCAACCAAGACGGCGACGGCAAACGAGCAGGCGATCCCACTAAAGAGCCAAAAGAAAAACGACGGCCAATAAATGCCTTCCATCGTTAAAGTGCCTTCCTGGGGATGTCGTTATCAGAAGTTGTGGCCACTTGATCGGTGGTTAACGTGTCCTGCGGGATTTCAGGGAACTGGTAAGCGGGCTGGCCTTCGCTGATCTCGTAAACCGCGGGGTTCACCGGCAGCACTCCGAAAAAGGTGCGATCCGGCATTTTCAATTGCCAAAGCGTCGCCCCCAGGAACATCACCGCGGCAATCGGGGTGCAGTATTTCAAGCAGGTGGTCATTACCTGGTCGATCCGCAGACGCGGCAATGTCCAGCGAACCCACATCATCACGCACACGCCGATTGTGCCTTTGAGGATGACGTTGGTTGCTCCAATCAACTGTCCCACGTAACCGGCCACCGCGCCGTTCTCCGGGGACAGGCCGAGAAAATCGGTGATCGGAATCGGACCATGCCAGCCACCGAGAAAGAGGATCGCCGCCAAAATGCTTACAGAGAACATCGAGCCGTACTCGGCCATGAAGAAAAAGCTCCAGCGCAGGCCGGAATATTCGGTGTGAAAACCGGCGACGAGCTCGCTTTCGGCTTCCGCCAAGTCGAAGGGGGCCCGGTTGACGCTGGCTGTCGCGCAAGTGAAGTAAACCCAGAACGTGATGAAGGTGAACGGATCGTGGAAAATTAGCCAATTGGTGAACCAGCCCGCCTGACGGTCGCCGATGACGACCATATCGAGAGAACCGGCGATCAACACTGGTACGACGACGCACATTCCGAGGGGAACTTCATAGCTCACCACCTGGGCCGCTTCGCGCATCGCCCCGAACAGCGACCACTTGGAAGCGGACGAATAACCGGCCAGGATCACGCCAAAGACTTCCAGCCCCAGCACGGCCAGGACGAAGAACACGCCCGTGTTGAGGCGTTGGGCAATCCAGGGGAAATCTCCGCCGGCAAAGGGAATCGCGATATACGCCGCGATCGCCGCACAGAAACTCACGTAGGGGGCGATCTTGAATAAGAAGCGATCCGCCCCGGCGGGCATCAGGTCTTCCTTGGTCAGCAGCTTGATGCCGTCGGCCAGCGTTTGGAGCCAGCCAAACTTGCCCCCAACGCGCGTGGGCCCGAGGCGATCTTGGATCCTGCCGGAGATTTTGCGCTCTAGCCAGATAAAAATGAGTGCGCCGACGGCCACCAGATTGATGATGAGCGCGATATGAACCAGTCCGGCGATTGTGTACGCCAACCAGGTCCAGATGTACTGGGACAGGAACGGGGCCACTTGTGGTTTTTCCTCAAACCAGCGGGACCAATGCCACCCCCAGCCCTCCATTTTGAAGGAACCGAGCCCCACCGCAGGACTGGTAGCACGCACCCAAGATGTTTCCAGGCTGGCAGTTACCGACCAACCCAACCAAGATTGTGAAATATGGCACAAGGTCTGGAAGCTGTACACCCCCACCTAAAAAACAGTGGTGTTTTGTGAGGCGTTAACCGATTTGAGCCGTGTTGCGGCATTCCGTTTGCATAGCTACGATCCCGCACCAAGTTGGCACTCTCCGATAGTTTCTCAAACGGGTACAAAAACCGTGATAATTCTGGCGTGTTTGGCAGTCGGCGCACTTTTGATATTGGTTGTCGTGCAATCCGTGTTCGTGTGGAGTTTCGTGCGTTCCTTGGGAAACCATGCGGTTCCGCTGATCTCTGATGAACAGGCGCCGCGGGCAGTCGTGATGCTTTGTTTGCGGGGAACCGACCCTTTTCTCAAAAGATGCCTTTTTGGCTTGCTGAACCAGGATTATCCGGGATACCAAGTGCGGATCGTTGTGGACTCGCCCGAAGATCCGGCTCATGCGGTGATTGCCGAGGTTTTAAACGAGGCGCAGGTGACAAACGTGCGGGTTGAGAATCTACGAGAAAAACGTCCCAACTGCAGTTTGAAATGCAGTTCGATTCGACAAGTTCTCGATTCACTGGAGCCGGAATTTGAGATCGTGGCTCAGTTGGATGCCGACACCATTGCTCACCCCACTTGGCTCCGCGAATTAGCAACAGGTTTGCAGCCGGGTGACGTGGGACTAGCCACTGGTAATCGCTGGTATATGCCCACGGATCCGTCGCTTGGATCAATCGTGCGATATATTTGGAACGCAGGGGCCGTGGTGCAGATGCATTGGCACGGCTTCGCGTGGGGTGGCTGCTTTGCAATCAAGCGCCGCGTACTCCAGGAGAGCAATCTGCTCAAGCGCTGGGGACGGGCGTTCTGCGATGATACGGTCCTGGTTATTCCCGTGAAAAAGATGGGCCTACGCGTCGCTTTTGTCCCCAGCCTGATGATGATTAATCGCGAGAATATCTCGCTCGACGGTTTCTACCATTGGGTGTGCCGGCAAATGGTGAACGTGCGACTCTATCATCCCGCCTGGCCGCCAGTGGTCATCCATGGTTTCGTTTCGGCAATCGTCCCGCTGGCAGCTCTTATGTTGCTATTAACGGCGATCTTGCGGGGCGACCTCACGTCGAGCTTGGTGATCTTGGGAGGACTTTGGGTCTACGCCATGTCGCTGTTGTTGTCACTCGTGCCGATGGTGAAAATGATGCGCGCAATTGCCGCCAGCCGGGGCGAACCGAGTCGCTGGATCTCGGGATGGCAAGTCCTCAAATTTGCCGTGGCTATGCCGATCACGCAGGCGATTCATCTTACCGCCATAGCATCGGGCGCTTTGGCGAAGTCGACGTCCTGGCGTGGCATTCGGTACTCCATTGATGGTCCTTGGCGAATTCGCATGGAGAAATACTTGCCCTACCACGCGCCAGGGGCGATGCAGGGGGACGAATCGCTGGGGTAATCAGCGGTCGATTTCACCCATCACGATGTCGAGCGAGCCGACAATCGCCGGCACGTCGGCGATCAAGCAGCCCGCACACAGGGGGCCGGTCACGGAGAGATTGCAGAACGAGCTGCTGCGAGCTCGCACCCGCCAGGGAATCGCGGTGCCGTCACTCACGATGTAGAAGCCCATCTGCCCGCGCGGGGACTCGGTCTCCAAATACGCTTCGCCGACGGGAAGCTTCTGATTAAGCTTCATCGGTTCGCCATAACTACCCGTGGCGGTGCTGTAGCGCTCGATGCTCTGCCTCACCAGGTCGATCGCCTGCATCACTTCGAGCATCCGCACGTAGAACCGATGCCAACAATCGCCGAGCACCGTTTCACTAGGCACGCGCGGATATTTATGATCCTTCGGATAGTGGCCGTCCTTTTCGACGATCACCTCAAACGCGTAACCCTCGTACATGGCCGTGTAGATTTCTTCACCGTCACGGCGCAAATCGTGATCGACGCCGCTACCGCGCAGGACCGGGCCACTCGTGCCGTAATCAATCGCCATCTGCGGGGTGAGCACGCCGATGGCTGCGGTGCGCTTGATGAAAATTGAATTCGTAGTGAGCAACGTGTGATATTCCGCGATCACCGGCTCGAATTGATCGAGAAATGCCGAGCACTTTTGCAACCATCCCGGCGGAAGATCAGCGGTTGCGCCACCCACGGTGATATAGCTGTAGGTGAGCCGCGCACCGCAGACTTCTTCAAACAGGTCGAGAATTCTCTCCCGCTCACGGAACGCATAGAGGAAGGGGCTAAACGTGCCGAGATCGAGGCCATAAGCACCCATGCCGACCAAATGGCTGGCAATGCGGCCCATTTCCGCGATGATCACGCGCAGATGCCGTCCCTTCTCGGGGG
>JBGTMM010000719.1:0-5068 GCA_041743635.1 Bythopirellula sp. | reverse complement strand
TTTTTTCTTGCCCGCGCGGGCCTTCAAATCCCAACCGACTTCCGGCGAGCCGGTGAAGCTCAGCAATTTCAACCGGTCGTCGGTCGTGAACAAATCGGCCCCGTCGCGGTGGCAGGGTAGAACAGAAAACGCGCCGGACGGTAAATCGGTTTCCGCCAAAATTTCGCCGATGATAATCGCACCCAGGGGGGTGCGACTCGCGGGTTTTAACACGAATGGACAACCTACCGCGATGGCCGGGGCAATCTTATGGGCCGCTAGATTGAGCGGAAAATTGAACGGCGAAATGAACGAACAAGGCCCAATCGGGACATGCTGGACCATGCCCCGATAGCCCCGTGCCCGCGGCGAGATCTCCAAGTTCAGCACCTCGCCCGTGATGCGGACCGATTCTTCCGCTGCGATGCGAAACGTATCAATCAGCCGGCTCACCTCGGCGCGACTGTCGCGGATCGGTTTCCCTGCTTCGAGGCACAAAAGTTCCGCGAGCTCAGCGCTGCGCTCTTGAAAACGTTTCACGCAGTGCTGCAAGACGACTTGCCGCTCGTAGGGCAGCATCTTCCTCATTGGCTCGGTGGCATCGACCGCAGCGGTAATTGCCTTGTCGATCACCTGCGCATCGGCCAGCGCGACGCGAGTAACCACCTTGCCGGTATATTTGTCGATCACTTCCAAGTCGGCGTTGGGCTGCTGAGCTTTGTTCGCCAGATAATACGGATATTTTTCGAGTGGCATGATAGGCCTCACACGAGTTGGCTGCGTTTTTGAATTTCATGATTAAGAATGTGGTCGTTTTCCGAGTAATCCACAGGCACGTCGATTAAATGCACGCCGGAGCGCTCATGGCATTCGGCCATCAACGGCGCAAGCTGGTCGGCGGATTCCACGCGATGCCCCATGGCACCGTAACTTTCGGCGTACTTCACGAAGTCGGGATTGCCGTAGTCGAGCCCATATTCGCGAAAGCCCATGTGGCTTTGTTTCCATTTGATCATGCCGTAGGCGTTGTCGCGCAGAACAAGAATGACCAACTGCATTTTCAAGCGGATGGCCGTTTCAAGTTCCTGCGAGTTCATCATAAAGCCGCCGTCGCCGCAGATCGCCATGATCTTGCGCTCTGGATAAACGAGTCGGGCGGCCATGGCCGAGGGGAGGCCGGCTCCCATGGATGCCAAGGCATTGTCCAACAGCACGCTGTTCGGGCAATGAGCGGCGTAGTTGCGGGCAAACCAGATTTTGTAAATGCCGTTGTCGAGCGCGATGATGCCATCACTGGGCATCACCCGGCGGACGTCTGCGACCAAACGCTGCGGATAGATGGGAAACCGCGCATCGTCGCTCCCTTCCAACTCGTGAGCCTTGCCGGCCGCGCGGACTTTTTCAAAGTAAGAAAAATCCCATTGCGGGTGTTGTTCGCTCAATTTTTGGCAGATTTGCCAAATGCTGTTGCCGATGTCGCCCACCACTTCCACCTGTGGGAAGTAGACCGCATCTACTCTGGCCGAAAAGAAATTCACATGGATCACCCGCACCCCGCCCTGCTGCATAATGAACGGCGGTTTTTCCACCACGTCGTGACCCACGTTGATGATTAAGTCGGCATATTCAATAGCGCGATGAACAAAATCACCCGTTGAGAGCGCCGCATTGCCCAGAAAACATGAATCGCGTTCGTCGACCACGCCCTTGCCCATTTGCGTGGTGACGAAGGGGATGCTTGTCGTATCGATGAACTCGCGGAGCATTCGGCTAGAAATTTTGCGATTCGCGGCGGCTCCTATCACCATCAGCGGATACTTGGCTTCCCGAATGAGATTCACCGCGGCGACAATCGACTTTTCCTCGGCGATGGGCCGACGCACAATGCTGGCAGTCAACGGCTGCCCGTCGACTTCTTCACGGGCGATGTCCTCGGGCAATTCCAAGTGGCAAGCGCCAGGCCGTTCCTCCTCGGCCAGGCGAAATGCTTCACGGACTCGAAAAGGAATATTGTTGCCGCTGATGATTTGCCAGGTGTGTTTGGTGATCGGATCCATCATGTCTACCACGTTGACAATTTGGAACTGACCCTGCTTGCTGCTTCTCACCGGCTTTTGACCCGTAATCATCAGCATCGGCATCCCGCCGAGTTGGGCATACGCCGCGGGGGTCACCAGATTGGTCGCGCCGGGCCCGAGCGTTGCCAGGCACACGCCTGCCTTGCCGGTGAGCCGTCCATAAGTCGCCGCCATGAACCCGGCGGCCTGTTCGTGACGGGTGAGAATCAGCTTAATCTTCGACCGCGACAGCGAGTCGAGCAGGTCGAGGGTTTCCTCGCCGGGAATGCCGAAGATGAATTCAACTTTTTCATTTTCCAGCGCGGCAACGAACAGGTCGGAGGCTTTCATCGTGGACCCAATCAGAACAAGGAGGGGCAAGCTGAACGCTGCCGCCATTGTAAGCCGCGCGGCGTTCCCTGCGAAAGCACTGATGCGCTTGGCTAAACGGATAGTAGCCGGACCGCAACGCGGTCCGGGCCTAACCGAGATTGTTTTGGCCCGGAGGGCGGTTGCCCTCCGGCTATGCCGAGTCAATCTAATAGACCGCCACTAGTGCAATCGGATGTGCTCCTAACTATAATTGGTGAACTTGGTGTGGCAACCTCCTCACCTCTTGCCGAAAGAATACTGCATGGCCTCGGTCACTCTCGACGGTGTGGCGAAAATGTACGCGGACGACGTGTATGGTGTCCGCGATCTCGATCTGAAGATAGCCGACGGCGAATTTCTGGTGCTCGTTGGGCCTTCGGGTTGCGGCAAGAGCACCACGCTGCGCATGATCGCCGGGTTGGAATCGATCTCTAGCGGAACCTTGCGGATCGGCGACCGGGTGGTCAACGACGTACATCCACGCGACCGAGACATCGCCATGGTGTTTCAAAATTACGCGCTTTATCCCCACATGACCGTCCGCGACAACATGGCGTTCGCCCTGAAGATGCGGAAAACGTCCAAGCAAGAAATCGATGAGCGCGTGCGGTGGGCGGCGGGGTTATTGGGACTTGAACCTTATTTGCAACGCAAACCGAAAGCCCTTTCCGGCGGTCAACGCCAGCGCGTGGCACTGGGCAGAGCCATCGTCCGCAAACCGGCCGTGTTTCTATTCGATGAACCGCTCTCGAATCTCGATGCGAAATTACGCGTAGAAACCCGCGCTGAGATCAAACGGCTTCATCGGCAACTTGGCACAACCACGATTTATGTGACGCACGATCAGGAAGAAGCGATGACGCTTGGCGACCGCGTCTGCGTGATGTGCGACGGTTTGAAACGGCAGTGCGCCCCGCCACTAGAAATTTATCGCAATCCCGCGGATCGTTTTGTGGCGGGCTTTCTGGGGATGCCGCCCATGAATTTTTTGGAAGGCGAACTTGAACAGTCGGACGGCAGCATGTGGTTCGTGAGCCGCGAAGCCCAGTTGCGGCTTGATGGTGCGGACGAGTCGTGGCTCGACGGCCCATGGCTTGCTGGGGATGGGCGTCGGCCGATTATCGCGGGTATCCGTCCAGAGAGTCTCCAACTTGATGAGCATCCCACCGAGGGGCATTCCCTCCCCGCCACCGTGCAAGTCGTGGAACCGCTCGGCAGCATGATGGACGTGTATTTGGTGCTCTCTTCTGGCAAGCGATTCGTCAGCCGCGTCCCGGCCGGAAAATTGACGGAGGGGATACCCGTTTTCGCGCGCGTGAATCCCACGGACATTCATCTTTTCGAGCCGCCAAGTGCCAACGATCCCTATGGCCGCAGTTTGCGCGCGGCGGCGGAGCAATTAGCTTGAACTGGCGTGGTTGTCACCAAAGTCTGGCGACTTCGGCTACCAGCAAAATCAAAAGGGTCAGGACGTCAGGACTCAATAACATAACATTGTTGAGTCCTGTCCCCTTTAATTTTCTCTAGGATATTTTCATGTTCAAGAGAATGCGTTCAATCACCTCGCATAATCTATGGGCGGCATCCGCCGCGAGACGTCCTTCATCCTCATCAGGTTCAAATGGCCAACTAGGATAGCGAGTGAGCACCGCGTAAGGTTGCAGCTTCTGGCAATCTTCCTGGAGCGAAGTTACATCGATGCCCAGAACGGCACACTGTCCTGTCAACGCTAACAAGTCATGCGTACGCGGGACAATTTCCCCATGTGCGGCCAGGATAGCCTTTAACAGCTTTTCCGCGACCTGTTGAGCGTGAAAGCAAACGGTATCCCACGGCACATCCGTGGAACGCAAATTATTATCGATGTTCAATAAATCATTGGCCGCCTTGGCTACCCACGCCCTCCAATCGTCAGGGTCGTTCATACAAGACCCTTCCTTCCCGCTCGGCAATCGCAATGAACGAATTGCGGCTGGAACGCTGGGCCCTTGCCTCCGTCGGTGTCAACACGACCACATCTAGCGGCCATGTTCGTGGAGTGAACAAGCGGTTTACGGCGCGTATTCGCTCTGCAGGCGTAAAATCACTAGGCATTTCCACGAGCAAGTCCACGTCGCTGTCGCTCTGAGCATCCCCGCGCGCTCGGCTGCCAAACAGCACAATCCGATCGGGACTGAACGCCGCTACAATTCGCTCGGCAATCTGCTCGACCGAAGGTTCATCTCTCAACGGACTTCCTCCAATTGCAACACCGCCACCAACTCACGGATTTGGTCGATCAACTTCGCGGCAATCTGGCACAGCCCGGCGCGTTTTTAGCCTGTCCGCTTGGGGGGACCGTGAGATGATCCACCGCCATTAATTCTTCCAGTATAATCAATCTCGGATGCGCGACCAATCCACTACGGCTAGCGGCTAATTGAGTATCGAACGGGGCGAAACTTCTTGGCGAGATTTGCCGCCAGGTCGTGCTTTGACGCTCAGCTCAATCCGGACTACGTCGCCGATTCGTTTTCCTTTCACGGCTCGCCCTCGTGCATCCACTTTTTCAGCAGCGGGGACAAGACTAAGCAAATAACTCCAGAAGCGATGGCAGCGATGGCAATATTCTGAAACACATCGCCATAAACATTCACTGTTTCAATCGGTGGAGGAATTAC
>JBGTMM010000718.1:0-11919 GCA_041743635.1 Bythopirellula sp. | reverse complement strand
TGGCCACGCGCAATTTTTCGCGCGCTGCCACGATGCAGGGCAATCATGTGGATGCCGCTGAGCACGCCAACACCGCGATCACGCAAGCGCTGCAAATGTCGGAGGAAATGGTCGGCGTCTATGCACGACAGGCCACGGCTTCGCGTCAGCAACAGACACCTGTTTCGACCTTGATGGGAGTCGCCCTCGGCCCCAAATTGCCGAGCGTCGAAATGCGCCGCAAATTGGTTGAAGCTTGCAACATCATCCAGATCCCCATCGCATGGCGGGCCATCGAGCAGCGCGAGGGCAAACGCAATTGGAAACACACCGACGAGCAACTCGCTTGGTGCCAACAAGCGGGTCTCAAGATTTCCGCGGGACCGCTATTGCAAATGGATGATCGCGGTATTCCCGACTGGTTGGTCCTGTGGGACGGTGATTTCGACAATCTCATGAAGCTATTTTTGGACCACGTGCGATCGGTGGTCTCGCGCTATGCGGGGCGCGTGCATTTGTGGCAAGTTGCCTCGCGCGTGAACACGGGAAAAATGCTGTCGTTGGAAGAAGAACAGCGATTGCACCTCGTGGCCCACGCGCTCGATCTCGTGCGCAAGCTTGATCCACGCACGCCAACGGTCGTGTCGTTCGATCAACCTTGGGCTGAATATCTCGGCGCGCAGACCGAAGACTTGGCTCCCTCCCATTATGCCGACGCGCTCGTGCGTGCTGATCTTGGCATCTCGGGATTTGCCTTGGAAATCAACGCCGGTTTTCGTCCGGGGGGCAGCGTCCATCGACCCACGTTTGAGTGGGGTCGCCTGTTGGATCAATGGAGCCTTTGGGGCTTGCCGTTGATGGCATGCATCTCGACGGCCAGCGCGGAGTCGCGTGATCCGTCCGCGCGCAAGAATATCGACGTGAGTCTTCCTTCAGGGGCAAACCAAAGGGATCAAGACCCCCAGCGGTATTGGGCCGGCGCGATTTTGCCGATGCTGCTCGCCCGCTCGGCGGTGCAGGTCGTGCTCTGGAACCAACTCACCGACGGCGAGCCGCACGAATTTCCCCACGCGGGTTTGTTCGACGCCCAAGGCGGGCCCAAGCCCACGCTCGAACTCATGCGCGACTTGCGTAAATCGCTGCTGTAGTTGCCAAAGAGCGAATTCAAAAGCGAACCGCTTGCGGTTTCACGGAGTGACTCATGTGCTAGAATGTAAGCGTGAGCAGCAAAAATGTACATCATGAGCCCAATGGAATAATCCCCGCCGATTGGCTGGCGGAATTCGAGGCGGCACGCGCGCGATCCTTGGAACAGCGTTTTCGCTACAGTTTCATACGCACCTACAAGCCGGTGCTCGATGACGCTCCTTACCGGTCGTTCGACACGATGGCCGAGTACCGCCAGTGGTGCGAGGACAATCTCCCCGATTGGCTAGGTTATGGGCGCGTTTGAATATCGACAGGCCGAAGAAATCCGCGATGTGCTGTCATCCCACGACGTGCGCTATCTTTTTATCGGCAAGAGCGGCGCGATCTTGCTGGGCTATCCTGACACAACTCAAGACGCCGACCTGTTTGTGGAAAAAGAACCGCTGAATTGCGAACGTCTCGTGATTGGGCTGCAACAGCTAGGTTTTACTCTCTCTGATCAACAAGTTTTGGAGATTCTACGCGGCAAAGATTTTGTGCAACTTAAGAATGGTCCTTTCGATTTGGATTTGGTCTTTGCCCCAGATGGAATCGAACATTTTGCGGATGCCTGGGAGAGGAGGATCGACGTGGAAGGATTTCCAGTCTGCCATATCGACGACATCATCACCAGCAAGATCGCCAGTGGTCGTGGCAAGGATAAAGAGTCTTTGCCAAGGCTGCAATCTTTCCGTGAGTATTGGATCAACAAACGAGATTAGCGCTGCCCCGCTGGAGCCTAAAGCAACTCGTAAATAATCTCAGCTTTCAAACCCGCGCCAACTCTTGGCCACGAACCGCTTCGGCGCGCGAGGCAAAGTGAGGCAACGCTTGATCCAACCGGCAAATATGCAAGGCCTCGATGCACTCGCTCGACAGGCCGCACAATCGTAGCGCGCCTCCATGCTGCACCACGCGCTTGTGCAACATCACCAACTGGCCGATCAGTTGGCTCGGCAGGAAGTCGACATAGTCCATTTCCAAGACCAGCCGATACACAAAATGCTGATTGAGTAGCGACCACAAGCGGTCGGCCATATTGTCGTAGGGCTCATCCGTGGGGTGGAGCTCGACGATCAACCAATCGGGACCACGATCGATTTTCATGAGAAACACCTATATTGGTGCCTCGTCATGGCTGCCAGGAAGAGCCGCCTCGGGCAGCCTGATTTGGCAAGAAAAGTGGAAGCCAACCATGCTCCTCCAAACCCATCTTACGCCCAATAACAGGCCGCCTACAAGAGAAGTTTATGAAATCTTTGCGAGATCGTGGGGACGAAAATTCTTTTTCATAGCCACTCTCAAGTGAACCGTTTCTAGTAGGTTGCGTAAGCTAGCTAGGGGATTCTACGTCGACACAGTGGACACTTTGGCGAGGTTCCTCCCCCACCCTAGGGACACGGTCACACCCAGAAACACGCTTTCTATTGCCGAGGGTCCCCTTACGCTGCTTCCCGAGATAAAATCTATAACGCCTAGCAGACCACTGAGTCTGAGCAGAATAGCTACTAGTCAACAAGTGCCACGAATCAGCAACTGTCCTGATCGCGGCCAATGTGGAGGCTTCACATGCAAATTAAGATTTCCCGACATATCTTTGGAACTCTCGCTTGTTTCGTGATCATCGGCGGAGCTGTTTGGCTGCCCGCCACCCATGCCGAGCCACCGAACTTAAAGGAGAACGGTAAGATGCCACCAAAATCTGAGACCGATTCACGGTCCGACAAGCTCGCCCAGGCTACATTCGGAGGGGGTTGCTTCTGGTGTACCGAGGCCTTTTTCACGGAACTCAAAGGTGTCCGCGGCGTCGTCTCCGGCTATAGTGGTGGCGCACGCAAGAATCCCACTTACAAGCAAGTCACCTCCGGTCGCACGGGACATGCGGAAGTCATTCAAGTTGAGTACGATCCCGACAAGATTTCATTTAAGGAGCTTTTGGAAGTCTTTTGGAAGACTCACGATCCCACGACGCTCAACCAACAGGGCAACGACGTGGGGACGCAATATCGCTCGGTGATTTTTTACCACGACGAAGAGCAAAAAAAACTTGCCGAGCAGTACTTGCAGAAGCTCGACGAATCCGGCGCCTTCGGCATGCCGATTGTGACTGAGATTAGTCCCTTTGAGGCCTTTTATCCAGCCGAGGACTATCATCAAGAGTACTACGAGCTTAATGGCGAGGCGCCCTATTGTCGCTTCGTGATTCAACCCAAGCTCGAGAAGTTTCGAAAAGTTTTTGCCGACAAGCTCAAAAGTGAGGACGATATGGAAAAAGAGGAAGAAATCCCCGCCGATGCCGATTTCAGCAAGGTCGATTGGAAGTCGAAGCTCACGCCCGAGCAATACCATGTGACCTGCGAATTCGGCACCGAACGGCCGTTTGAAAACGCGTATTGGAACAACAAAGCGGCTGGCACTTACAAGTGCGTGCGCTGCGGCATGCCTTTGTTTACTTCACAAACGAAGTTTGATTCTGGAACGGGCTGGCCCAGTTTTGACAAACCGACCGATGACGAAAGCGTCAGCGAGCACACCGACCGCAGCCACGGCATGGGCGTGCGAACCGAAGTCCGCTGCGCGCGGTGCGAAGCTCATTTAGGTCATGTGTTTAACGATGGCCCCACCGAAACGGGCATGCGTTACTGCATCAACTCCGCCGCGCTCAACTTCAAGAAAGGCGACCCAACCAAGGCCGAGAAAAAAACCGACGAAGCAGAAGCTGCCGTCGAAGCTCCCTAGCTCGGTTCATACCCCAAGTTGGGGGCCAGCCACCGCTCGATCTCGGCGACGCTCATGCCCTTGCGCTGGGCGTAATCGACCACTTGCTCCTTCGACACGCGATCAACGGCAAAGTAACGTGCCTGGGGATGCGCGAAGTACAGGCCGCTGACGCTCGCGGCGGGGTGCATCGCGAAATGCTCGGTAAGCGTGATGCCGGTCTGCTTCTCGGCGTCGAGCAAGTTGAAGATCGTCCGCTTCTCCGTGTGGTCCGGCTGAGCCGGGTAACCGGGCGCGGGGCGAATGCCGCGGTACTTTTCCTCGATCAGATCGGTGCTGGAAAGTTTTTCTGACTGACCGAAGCCCCAATCTCGGCGGGCCTGTTGGTGCAAATACTCGGCAAACGCCTCGGCCAAACGGTCGGCGAGCGCCTTAACCATAATGGAATTAAAATCGTCGTGATCGGCCTGGAACTTGGCGGCGAGCTCGTCGCAACCGATGCCGGTCGTCACCGCGAACGCGCCGAGATAATCCTGCCGACCACTCTCAAGCGGAGCGATAAAATCGGCGAGCGAATAATACGTGTCTTGCCCCTTGCGTTCCCACTGCTGCCGCAAACCGTGGAAACGGCACAACTCTTTCGACCGCTTGTCGTCGGTGAACAGCACGATGTCTTCGCCATCGCTGGCCGCTGGCCAGAAGCCGTACACGCCCCGCGCTGTGAGTGATTTTTCTTTGATGATCTGGTCGAGCAGTTCCTGGGCTTCATCGAACAACCGCCGCGCTTCTTCGCCAACAATGGCGTCCTCGAAAATACGTGGATACTTGCCTTTGAGTTCCCACGTCTGAAAGAACGGCGACCAGTCGATGTATTCACGCAGCTTGGTGAGCGAAAAATCCGCTAACACCTTCGTCCCCGTGAAAGCCGGCGTGGGAATATCCACGGTGGCCCAATCACAGTTAAACCGCTTGGCCTGCGCGTCGGCGTAGGGCAAGAGCGCGACCGCTTGCCGCTGATTGTAAGACGCGACCAACTGCTTCTGCAGCTTGCGGTTCTCTGCCTCGAAGAGCGGCTTATTGTCCGCGCTGATTAGTTTTTCCACGACGCCCACTGAACGTGAGGCATCGTGGACATGGATCACGCTATGTTCGTAATTGGGCGCGATCTTCACCGCCGTGTGCTTCGCGCTGGTCGTGGCCCCGCCAATCAACAACGGTTTCTCGCATCCCGTGCGGCGCATTTCCCGCGCGACGTGGGCCATCTCATCGAGACTCGGCGTGATTAGACCCGAGAGGCCGATGATGTCGACTTCCTCGGCGATGGCCGTTTCCAGAATCTTCTCGCAGGAAACCATCACCCCCAGGTCGACCACCTCAAAATTGTTGCAGCCGAGCACCACTCCGACGATATTCTTGCCAATGTCGTGGACGTCCCCCTTCACCGTGGCCAGCAAAATCTTGGCCCGCGCTTGGCCCACCGTTCCCGCCTCCTCCTTTTCGGCTTCCATGTAGGGCATCAGATACGCCACCGATTTTTTCATCACGCGGGCGCTCTTGACGACCTGGGGCAAAAACATCTTGCCGGCACCGAATAGGTCGCCGACCACGCTCATTCCGGCCATCAACGGGCCTTCTATAATTTGCAGACACGTATCGTATTTTTGGCGAGCCTCTTCGGTGTCCTCATCGATATGTTTGACGATCCCCTTGAGCAGCGCGTGCTTCAATCGCTCTTCCACCGTGCGACTCCGCCACTCCTCATCCGCTACCACAGCCTCGCCGGACTTGCCTTTCACGCTCTCGGCAAAATCCACCAGCCGCTCCGTTGCGTCAGGCCGACGATTGAGAATCACATCCTCGACCAACTCTTTGAGCTTCGGCTCAATGTCCTCATAAACCGCCAACTGCCCGGCATTGACGATACCCATGTCGAGCCCGGCCTGCACGGCGTGATACAAGAACACCGAGTGAATCGCCTCGCGGACCACGTCGTTCCCGCGGAACGAGAATGACACATTCGACACCCCACCCGAAATATGCACGCCTGGGCAGAGTTTCTTAATCCGCCGCGTGGCGTTGATAAAGTCGACCGCGTAGTTATTGTGCTCTTCGATGCCGGTGGCGACGGTGAGAATATTGGGATCAAAGACAATATCTTCGGGCGGAAAAGCGGCTTCTTGGGTGAGCAGCTTATAAGCGCGCTCGCAGATGCGCACCTTGCTATCCTCATCGGCCGCTTGGCCCTGTTCGTCAAAAGCCATCACGACGACCGCCGCCCCAGAGCGGCGACACAACCGCGCGCGGCGCAGAAATTCCGCTTCGCCATCTTTCATGCTGATGGAGTTCACAATCGGTTTGCCCTGAATCGCCTGCAAACCGGTTTCCAGGACCGACCACTTGCTGCTATCGACCATCACCGGCACGGCGGCGATGTCGTTTTCCCCCGCGATCAGCCGTAGGTACTTGGTCATCACCGCTTCGCTGTCGAGCAGGCCTTCGTCCATGTTAATGTCGATGACATTGGCACCCCCCTCGACTTGCCCCCGCGCGATCTCGATGGCTTCTTCGTATTGTTCTTCCTTGACGAGCCGAGCAAACTTGCGCGAGCCGGTGACGTTGGTCCGTTCGCCAATCATGAGAAAGTTGGTTTCGGGGCGAAGCGTCATCGGCCGCGTGCCGCTTAGGCGGAACAGCGGTTCGATGTTGGCCGGTTTGTGCGGCCGCACATTGCGCAGGCGTTCACACATCGCCGCGATATGTGCGGGCGTCGTGCCGCAACATCCGCCGACAATGTTGAGCCAACCCTCGTCGGCAAACTCGCCGATCAAGTTGGCCATTGCCGCCGGGCCGAGGTCGTAATGCCCCATCTCGTTGGGCAAGCCCGCGTTTGGGTGGCAACTGATCCTCGCGGGCGACACCTGCTGGAGCGTTTCCAAATGGGGCCGCATCAACTCGGGTCCGAGCGCACAGTTCATCCCCACCGACAACAGGGGGAAGTGAGACACGGCCGTCCAGAAGGCTTCCACCTCTTGGCCCGAAACAAACGTCGCCCCCCCCTTGTCGAACGTGCCCGAGATCATCACCGGCACGCGGTGGCCTGTTTCGGTAAAATAGCGGTCGATGGCAAACAGACAGGCCTTGAGGTTGAGCGTGTCGATCACCGTTTCGGGCAGCAGAATATCGACCCCAGCTTCCACGAGCGCCGCAACTTGCGCGTAATACGAGTTGGCCATCTCGTGAAAAGTCACGCCGCGATAGCTGGGGTCATCGACCTGGGTGCTGATGGCCGTTTGCTTGGTCGTGGGACCAATCGAGCCGGCCACGAAGCGCGGCTTGGCCGGGTTGCGCTCGGTGTATTCATCACAGGCCTGGCGCGCACAGGCCACCGCCGCCGCGTTAATTTCCTGAACCAAATCGAGCGGCAGGTTAAATTCATCCATGCCGACCGGGCTCGCGCCGAAGGTGTTGGTCTCAACAATATCCGCCCCGGCTGCGAGGTAATGGCGGTGAATGTCGGTAATTTCCGCCGGGTGGGTGAGACACAAAATGTCGGCGAAGTTCTTGAGATCGCGGTCGTGCCCCAGGAACCGTTCACCCCGGATGGCCGTCTCATCGAAGCCAAGGGCCTGGATTTGGGTGCCCATCGCCCCATCGAGAATGAGGATCCGTTCTTCGAGCAAGTTTTCGAGCGTGGCGGTACTGTCGCGCTGGGACATGGGCTGTGGATTATCACAATTTGTCGGGAATACGTGAAACCGAACCTCTCAGTATCGCAAATACGGTGGCGGATTACAATGCACTGTCGCACAGCATAAGTGTCATCCCGAGGGAGGCTTGCCGACCGAGGGATCTGGTTTGCAGTATTTTCAGTTATTGAAAGCGTGTACGGGTAGAGCCCAGATTCCTCAAGTCGTACAACTCCTTTCGGAATGACATCGCGACTCCGATGCAAAGATTCATTTTACTTACATTGGGTTCACGTATGCGGTTGAAAAGCTGGCTTGTGGTCTTGACGGCAACGGTCGGTAGCACGGCTGCTTTCGCCCAAACTGGCACCTTCATCGACCGCCAACTCGCCACGGATTTGCGGGTCGTTTCTTATAACGTCTATTTTAATCATATCTTTCCAAATATATCTGCAACTTGATCACCTGCCCGTGGTCGTCGATTTCCGTATCTTCGACTTAGCCGAGAGCCATTTTAATTACAGTCGCACGGTCGATCACACCGACCTGGCTACGTGGCGAGCCGGCTATGGCACGGCGAGCGGAGCCGCCCGCACGTCGGGAGACGCCGATGGCCGCGATTTTCCCGCTTGGCAGCGGCAATATGGACGGTAGTGCGCCGATTTTCGCGTCGGTGCCCGAGCCGAACTGTTTGGGGATTTTTCTCATATACGCTGCCGTACCGCTGCGATTGTTACGTGCGTAATTCCCCGCGAAACCGCAAGCGGATCGCTTGCGGTTTCGCCGCCAGCTCCAGGCGCTTACGCTTCTGGCTCGCCTTTTTTTTCTTGACAACTACTGGACAACCAGTAGACTCGATGGTATAACTACTGGTCGAACAGTAGATGACATTTCCCAGGAAACAGAAATGGCTGATATTCAACCCACCGACCGCGAGCTCGAAGCCCTGAAAGTCCTCTGGGACCGCGGCGAGGCGACGGTTCGCGATGTGTGCGATGCCGTGAATTCCGCCGGCGAGGAACTGGCTTACACCACCGTGTTGTCGCTCTTGCAAGTGATGGAGCAAAAAGGGCTGGTCACGCATCGCAGCGAGGGCAAGGCCTACATTTATCTCCCCGCGATTGAACGGGAAAAGACACTGCGGCAACTTGCCACGGGATTTCTCGAGCGTGTCTTCGACGGGGCCCTCGATGAATACCTGGTCCACGCCCTCGACAAGCACAAAATCACGGCAGGTGAGCTCGAGCAGCTCGAAGCGATGCTGGCCGCGGCACGAGAAAAGTCCGGTAAAACCAAACGGAAGACCGATCATTAGTTGTTTGCCCGCGAATGGCGCGAATGATCGCGAATTGAATGGCAGTTAGGAATCAGAATAGTTATGCCTTCCAATTTCCTATTAATTCGCGCCTATTCGCGTCATTCGCGGGCCTTTCTCTGAATTACTCCTCAATCGGAAGATAACCATGAACACGCTCGAACTTTCGCGATGGTTATGGGATTTTTACTTTGCGGCAACGCTGCTCCTCGGTGGCGAACTGTTGGCTTGCCTCTTCGCGCGCCAACCGGCGCGCAGAAACGCCCTCGCCTGGGCAACGGCCGTGGGCTTGCTGGCACTCGCGTTTTTAACGACGCTGCCAAATTGGTCGCGATTGCATTTACTCTCCCCTGCCCCGCCGGCTCCCGCGTGGACCGCGGATTTGCAACCTGCCGTCGGTCAGACGATTCCACAAACTCCGGTGATTCCCGCCGCAACCGCCCAAGACCTACCGCCGGGTGTGTTCCCCGCAGCAACACAAAATGTGGTCATCGACTCGGGCGTGATCGCACTCTACGCGGTGTCTGCCGGATCGGTCGCGGTACTGTGTTGGCTCGCCCTCGGCGCTTGGCAAGTCCGCCGACTCCGCGCGGCTGCCGCGCCCGCACCGACGGAAATCCTCCAATTGTTCAAACAACTTGCACAAACGTCAGAAAAAAAGGTTCAACTCGGCGTGCTTGCTGATTTGCCCGTGCCGGTCGCCGTCGGGCTGAGCAAGCCTTGCATCCTGCTGCCGCAAACGCTGGTCGCGCAGGCTAATCGCGAACAACTTCGCAGCGTGTTGGCCCATGAGCTGGCCCATGTCGAACATCGCGATCTCTGGCTGCTGGCGTTGCTGCGTTCGTTGATGGTGCTCTTATGGCCGCACCCGCTGTTTTGGTTTCTCCGCCGTCGCGTGCGACTCGATCAAGAAATCCTCGCCGATGCCGCTGCCGCTGCACTCACCAGCCGCGGCGAATACGCCGAGCAACTGGTCACCCTCGCCCGCACGGCCACGCAAATACGCCTGCCGCGCCTGGCATCGTCGGTAGGCCTCTGGGAAAAACCCTCGCAACTCAAAGAGCGGATCACGCTGCTTTTAGACGAAAAGCTCACGATCTTGCGGAGTTGCTCCAGACGCTGGCGCGTAGGAACATTCGTCGCGCTCGTTGGCGTGGCGCTCGGGTTGTCTTTGGTGACGCTGACCCCGGGGGAGACGGAGGCTCCGTTGGTGGAAGCCACAGAGGGCACAGAACACACAGAGATCGAAGCTAGCGAGACGTCTGCGACACTAATAGGGCGCGTAGTCACTCGAGAAGTGAACCAACCCCCACTACCCGCCGCGAATGTAGAGATCACTTTACAGCTTCAGATCTCGCCGTATTCGTTCGAAGAAGTGAGTTTTCCACTTTTGAACACCAGCACAGATGCCGAGGGAATTTACCGTTTCGAATCGTTGCCAAGCGGTAAATTTGCTGTCATTGCCAACACACGCGGGTGGATTACACGAGATAATAAATACGTCGAAGTCTCCGCAGGACAAATCACGTCCGCGCCAGACGTGGTTATGACGCGTGGCGGGCGTGTGCGAATTCAATTAGTCGACGATGTCTCTGGTAAGCCGATGCAGTTCGATGAGCCAAAGAAAGGTACTTTAGCAAATCCCTCGCGCGGACCTCGTCCAATCTCTCGTACGATTCGTTTTCTTTCCACCCTTTCAGATACCGTCGAGTTTTCCGAAGAAGGGATTGCGGAAATTCAAGTCCCTGCTGGAAAGTTTGCCTTTTCTGTTTCAATTCCCGGCAAGGACTCATCCACAGGCTGGATGGCGGTAGACTTCATGCGTATCAGGGACATCCTAGAATCCAAGAAACTACCAACATACGAAGTGGCTGAGGGGCAACTCATGGAGATTCCCGTCCGTATAATTCGCGATAGAGCGCAAGAGCAAAGTGTTGTCGTGCCTCCGTCAGTCGAGTTAGAACCGACGGAAAAACCAACCGATACTTTTGTCCCCGCCACCGAGCCGCCGGAGGAAGCACCAAGTGAGCCATCGGTAACCGATGAGGTGGGCCGCCCGCCCAAACTGCTTTATCTCGCTTGGCAGCAG
Organism: Bythopirellula sp.; assembly: GCA_041743635.1. Taxonomy (GTDB): domain Bacteria; phylum Planctomycetota; class Planctomycetia; order Pirellulales; family Lacipirellulaceae; genus Bythopirellula. Next base: position 944 of record JBGTMM010000718.1, on the reverse strand, counting down.
GGTGATCCTGAATCAAAAAAATGGGATGATCTTACGCTGTGGAATCTGCAAGGGAAGACTCTCGATCAGGTGGAAGCCAAGGCGTTTTTGCAGCGCGTCGGGGAACCTTTGAATCACCAGATTACAGAAAAAAGCTTGCATCCGTTGCTACTATTTTTCCAAGTCGACGAATCAATCCCTTCACCCGTAACACCGATGGCCATCACGCCCAAAGGAAAGTTAATTACAGTAGCCTCGGCACGCTCCAAACCAACCGAGGACATCAATGTCGCGGTTCTCACGACACCTTCATGGCAAGTGGCTGCTTGGCCGAAATCGGTTTCGTTAAAACTCAACTATGCGACTGAAAATTTCAGGGTTCTCAAAACGGTTGACGTGGTTAACGACCAACCCATCGAGATCGCTGACGGGGTGCGCTGGTATCTTGTTCCAACCAAGGCACGAGAATATGACCCACAGACCGGACGGCTGAGAGAGGTGCCAGGCAAAACGGCGGGTGCGCTGGAAATCCGCGAGGATATCTATCACGGCCTGACAAATTATACGTCGCGCATTTTTGCCAAAAAGCGAGCAAGTCAACCGAATTTTGCTCACTCAACCATCAACACCATGAATGGGAAAGATTATATTGTTGAAGTCTCTGACGCTTTTGACAACGCGGACCAGATTGAGCGTGTGATATTTCTCAGCCAACGACATGCGATTGTGGAGATCGTTAACGTGCCGTTGCGGCTGGACCTTTTACCAAATGATGACGGACAGTCCGCAATTTCTCCCAAAAATTCCGACGCCTACGAAAACGGCATCTTCGTGCCCTATCCCGATGTTACACCTGTAAGATAACTGAGGGTGTCCGGGAATTGAATTGATGTAAGCGCAAGGGCCTCCATGGGTTTATGTTTCTGCTACCAAGTAGAAACTGACTCCCAATGGAGGACCCAAGC
>JBGTMM010000717.1:0-2034 GCA_041743635.1 Bythopirellula sp. | reverse complement strand
GCTGCAAAAGCATCTGGGCACACACGCCCAACAACAAGGCAGCAAGGTGGACTGCGATTGGCTGCGGTTCGATTTTACCAACCTCAGCCCCGTGACGACCGAACAACTCGCGGCGATCAATCAAGATGTCGCCAAGCACGTCGCCGCCGCGGAGCCCGTGAAGTGGGAAACTCTGCCCTTGGCCGAGGCCCGCCGCCAAGGGGCGATAATGCTCTTTGGCGAAAAGTACCCCGACCCCGTGCGGATGGTGTCGATGGGCCAGCCTGAAAAAACTTTCAGCAAAGAACTTTGCGGCGGCACGCACCTCAACAACACCCGTGAAGTGCAAGCCTTTGAGGTGCTCAGCGAAGAAGGGGTCTCGGCGGGCACGCGGCGGATCATGGCGCTCACCGGCAAACGGGCCGCCGAACATGAGGAGCAAACTCTGAGTGCAGTCCACCAAGCAGCGGAAGCGATCGGTTGCGCGCAGTTAGCGCTAGCCGTGAATGTCGCCGACTTGTTGGAAAAACAACGCGAATTGAAGAAGCTTCTCTCCTCGGGAGGCACGCTGCCCAATGCCGATGCCGGCGGCATGTCGACCAATATTAGTGTGGAAGCCCCCAAACCCGCGTTGGCCAAAGCGATTCTGGCCGAGGTCGCCAAAATGTTGTCGGTCACGCCGCTGAGCGTCCCCGAGAGGGTGGCGGCGATTCAGGAAGAGGTGTTTAACCTATGCGAACGACTGGCCCAACGTGCCGCTGCCGGTCCCGTCACGGCCGACAGCTTGCTAGAAAGGGCCATTCAAGTGGGCGATGTCACCGTGGTCGTAGCCGAGACCCCCACCGTGGAATCGAATCTCATGCGGCAATTGATTGATCAAATCCGGCAAAGAGTCGGGCTGAGTGCCGTGCTGCTGGCAAGCCGTGAAGGGGACGACAAAGTCACCCTCGTCGCTGGCGTCTCAAAAGACCTGCAAGCCCGTGGCGGGCACGCCGGAAACTGGATCAAGCCGGTTGCCCAAGCACTAGGTGGCGGTGGTGGTGGCCGAGCCGATTTAGCCCAAGCTGGCGGCAAGGAACCCAAACGGCTCCCCGAAGCACTGGAAGTCGCGCGGAAAACGATTGCCGAAATGATTGCTGGGTAGACAAGCTCAATAAAAAAATCAATCGTCTTTCCTTCAGTTAATGCGCTATGACTAGCGTTTTCTTACTTATTAGCTATTCCTCGCAGATTTTCTGCTATTGATCCTTGCGCCAGCAATGAACCCTAACCTCCGCTAGCACCGTAGCATGGTTTATGAGAACCAAAGGCAGTGCGGCGGAGCTGGAAGCTCGACGTCGTCGTGCTGCGGAGTATTTCCAGGCAAGGAAGTCTCTCGCAGAAGTGGCAGAACTTGTCGGTGTGAGTCTCTCCAGCGTCAAGTGTTGGAGACGGGCGTGGAATAACGGCGGCGTGAAAGCGCTGGCCCCCAAGCCACACCCCGGAACCCCGTCCAAGCTCACCGACGTGCAAAAACAAGAACTGGTCGAAATTCTATTGGCAGGACCAATGGCCGCCGGGTACTGGACCGACTTGTGGACCTGTGCGCGAGTCGCCGAAGTGGTCCGCAAGAAGTTTCGCGTGAAGTACCATCCCGGCCACGTCTCACGCATTCTGCACGATCTAGGATTCAGTCCGCAGAAGCCGCGGCAGGTGGCTCGGGAACAGGACCCCGAGGCGGTCGAGCGATGGCGCAAGGTGGACTGGCCCCGCATCAAAAAAAAGCTCGTCAGCTCGGAGCAAGCATTGTTTTTATCGACGAATCCGGCTTCCGTTTGCAGCCGGTGAACCGTCGCACTTGGGCCCCCACGGGACAAACACCGGTGCAACGTGCTTGGGATCGGTACGACCGACTGAGCGTTCTCGGCGCGGTGGTGCTTTCTCCTTCGCGAAGGCGGATCGACACTCCCTTCCAGATCCAGGAAGAGAATGTTCGCACTCCCGACGTAGTCACTTTTATTTATCAGTTGCGGAAACGGCATCGGCGTCCTCTGATCATCTGCTGGGATCGCTGGA
>JBGTMM010000716.1:0-2831 GCA_041743635.1 Bythopirellula sp. | reverse complement strand
CGACACGTTGGCGGAGAATAAGGCTGTCGGCTCTCGGCCAGAATGTTTGGACCTGCCGATAGCCGAGAACCGATCGCCTACAGCCGATTGCCGCGAAAGTTACAGCGCTCCGTTGCCGGTTTCGCCGGTGCGGATGCGGATGGTCTCGGTCAATTCGGAGACGAAAGTTTTGCCGTCGCCGATCTGACCCGTTTGAGAGGCCTTGATGATGGTGTCGATCACGGCTTGCGCGCGTTCCTCGGCCACCGCGATCTCGATTTTAACCTTGGGCACAAAATCCACGGCATACTCCGTGCCGCGATAAGTCTCGGTGTGTCCTTTTTGTCGGCCGAAACCGCGGACTTCGGTGATCGTCATGCCCGCCACGCCCGCCTCGCTGAGGGCATTCTTGACGTCTTCGAGCTTAAAGTGACGAACGATGGCTTCGATTTTTTTCATCACGTCGACTCCCGTGCGTTTGATTTGGTGGCTAGTCGCAACTTGCTGATAGGTGTTTAGTTCAAAATAACGGCAAGAAGGGCTACACAAAAATGTAGCCTTCTTCGCCGTGGTCGGTAAGATCGAGACCGCGGGTTTCGCCTTCGGGGCTCATCCTCAAGCCCATGGCGACGTCGATGACCTTCAGGATAATCAACGTGGCGACGATGCTAAAGATCCAAGTGACAACGACGGCCGCAAGTTGGCCCATAAATACTTTTTTGCCTCCTTCGATGAGGCCCAGGGGATTCCCAGCGTCGATATTCCAGCACGCCCGAGTAGCGAAAACACCGGTGAGAAGCGCCCCCAAGGTGCCGCCCACCCCGTGCACACCGAAGGCATCCAGGGAGTCGTCGTACCTGAATGCGGCCTTGAGTTTGCCGCAGGCCCAGGCACAGATAATACCGGCGACAAAGCCCATCGCCAGGGCGGGCATGGGATTCACAAACCCGGCCGCGGGTGTGATGCAAACGAGGCCCGCGACGGCACCCGAAGCCGCACCCAGGACACTTGGTTTGCCGTTGTGGAGCCATTCGTAGATTGACCAACCCAAAACTCCAGCGGCAGCCGAAAAGTGGGTCGCAACAAAGGCGCTGCTGGCGAGGTGATCACTCAAAAGTTCGCTCCCTGCGTTGAAGCCAAACCACCCCACCCACAGCATTCCCGCGCCCAGCACGGTATAAGTCAAATTGTGCGGCCGCATGTCTTCGCTGCCGAAGCCTCGCCGCTTTCCCAGGACCAAGGCGCACATCAAAGCGGAGACGCCCGAGCTAATATGCACGACCGTGCCGCCGGCAAAGTCGAGGGCACCGCCGGCAATCGCATGGGGGGAATTAAACCCAAGGATGCCGCCGTCCCAAACCCAGTGGCACAACGGGCAATAAACCAAAGTTCCCCACAGAATGCTGAACACGACCATCGCGCTGAACTTCATCCGTTCGGCAAACGCCCCGCAAATGAGTGCGGGAGTAATGATAAAAAACATGCCTTGGAAAACCATGTGGCCATACATGGGCAGCGGCGTACCGTTGAAAAACAATTCCACCGGAGCGTTTGTGGAAGAGTCCCATGTGCGCTGCACGTTGTTCATAAACAGATACTCGCCGTCGCCGATATAAGGCCCGGCACCACCGAAGGCGAGGCTGTAACCATACAAGGCCCACAGCACGGTCATCAGACCCATCAGAAAGATGCACTGCATCATGATGCTCAGGACGTTTTTCCTGCGAACCAAGCCTCCATAAAACATGGCGAGCCCCGGGACGGTCATGAACAACACCAACGCGCTGGAGGTCAGCATCCACGCCGTGTGGCCCGCGATGGCGGCTGACTCGGCTTTGGCATTTACCTCGGCGAGTGTTGGGTCTTGGGCCTGCACCACTTGACTGGAAGCGAGCGATAATAGAACAGTAAGTAACCTAAGTGCGGTTTGAACTACCCGATGCATTTTGTTCTCCACAACTGCTCAATCGAATGCCGAGGCTAATGAGTTCCTTTAACGAAACAATCTCAGGAGACTCAGCCAGCCATCGTAGAATAAGAGCCAGCCCGATCACCGTAAAGGAGGGGCCTGGAGAATTACAAAATCAAATATTATTGGACTGCGCAGCGACTGACTCCAAAGCAGCTCTCGGCTGTCGGCTGTCAGCTATCGGCCCGGATCAGTTTTTCTCTGGCTGACAGCCGATAGCCAAAAGCCGATAGCCCTGGTTGCACAGGTTCTTTTGCTGTCAATAATTCCGAGTCGTTGGTGTTTTTTGCCAAGCCACGTCCGGATATCCCTGTTCTTGATTGTCGGCTCGGGCGAGCACGAACAGTAAGTCGCCCACGCGGTTGAGATAACGAATGACCAATTCGCGCACGATTGAAACTTGTGCCAAGGCGACCACCTGCCTTTCGGCACGACGACAAAAACAGCGTGCTAGATGGAGGAGTGCCGCGGAGGGACTACCCCCGGGTAGGATAAATGTCTGCAAGGGGGCGAGCCGAGCATCCAGCTCATCAATCCATGTTTCGACTTGGGCGACGTCGGCAGCCTGCAAAAAATCGGTGCCGTGCTCCGCGGCGTCGGGAGTGGCCAATTCGGCACCCAGATCGAACATGCGATTTTGCAGTGCGTAGAGGATTGTATCGAACTCGTCGGGGATGTCGGCCGCGCGGACGACCCCCAACTGGGCGTTCAGTTCGTCGACCGCTCCGAAGGCTTCGATCCGTGGAGCGCACTTGGCGACGCGGCCTCCGCCATAAAGGCCTGTGGAACCGTCGTCGCCGGTGCGGGTATAAATTTTCATGGAAGCCTTTTGGGGGGTGAGATTGTGGCGGTTGGGCGGATTGGAGCGCCAGGTTTTGCACGC
>JBGTMM010000715.1:0-1538 GCA_041743635.1 Bythopirellula sp. | reverse complement strand
CAGAAGGCATCGGTGCCTTCTTCCACCTCGGGCCGACCCTAGTCATGCCCGGTGGGAGTACGCCCCGATGCCTTTTTTTTGCAGTTGCGCCATTTCGGCACCCCTGTTTCTTGATGAAGGATAACGCTAATGTCAGCCACGAAAATTGGTTACGATTTCTTTTGCGCTCCCGCTGCGCCGTTCTTCGGCCCTCAATCCGTCTCTTTCGCGAGACCGCTCGTCAATCGCAACTTTGCTGGTTTTGTTCTCGCAGTTCTCGCCTTATGCGCCTTCAATCCGATCGAGACGCAGGCGATCCAAATTAACTTTTCTTTCACGGACTCATTCGGGACAGGGGGGACAGTAACCGGACAATTCCTTGGCTTGACCGACGACGCCACCGGACCCGCGTCATCTGTGGTACTCACCTCGTACCCGCCGGAATTTGATCCGTCTTTCCTGTTGCAGCCCCCGGCTGCCCCCTATCTCTTCGGCGCGCCCGATCACAATTCATTTACATTGGCCAACGGTGCCCTGCTCCACGCGCAATTCTATGTGGAGTCGCCGCCAATCTTTAGTCTCCCGACCCCTCCGTCCCCCCCCGGTTTTCCCGGCGAGACTTACACGGCGGTTGCGACGACCCGTTGGTTTTCTTTTGATGCCCAGGTCCCGATAGGTGGTCTGCGGGCTGGCGTATTGAGTGTCTTATACGAGGCTGTAGGGGTTTTCGATAGAGAAAGGGGGGGATTCAGTTTGGAATGGTTTGAAATATCAAACTCGTTCACTGAAGGGCTTGTTCTAACGAACTCGGCCGCAAACGTTAGCTTCACCGTTATCGGCGCCGAGATACCCGAGCCCACCAGTCTCGTCATGTTCGGCAGCGGCCTCGTCGGCTTGGTCGGTTACCGCTGGCGTCGGATGAGGAAATAGCGGACTTTTGCGGTTGTCGCTTACCTTATAGGGGCGAACTCGCCCACGTCGTGGGCTTGCAGAGTTGTTTTTCCATCGGGCCCCGCGACTTCCAAAAGCAATCGACCCGCTTCATCGATTCCGATGACACGGCCGGAGATTTCTCCGCGCGGCGCTTGCCAAACACATTCGGCGCCGACATAGGCCAGGCAATCGCTCAGCTCGGTGATCAAGTCGAGGTTGAAGCCGGTGGCTTCAAAACCTTCGAGGGCGGTGGTCACTTGCTCGGCGACCGCGTCAATGACATCTTCCACGGGAACGGCACGGCCGATTGCCGCGCTGAGCGTCGTTGCCGGGTGCCGCAGGTCGACAGGCAGCAGCGCAAGATCGAAATCAACATTCACGCCGATGCCGACCACCAACACGCTAGACGCACCGTTTTCGCCGGGCCATTGCTCGCACAGAATGCCGGCCACTTTGCGGTCGTCGATCAGCACGTCGTTGGGCCACTTGATTTGCAGTCGCTCAGGCTCAATGACACCAACGAGCGCCCGCCGCACGGCAATCGCCGCCACAAGTGACGCCGGCGCGTAGGCGGCGGGAGGTTGCCGCGTCGGCCAGACGATGCTCATCCACGCCCCACCCAGCGG
>JBGTMM010000714.1:0-5010 GCA_041743635.1 Bythopirellula sp. | reverse complement strand
GGCGAGCCAGACCGCCCCGCTTTCGGTTTTGCCCATCTTGGTGCCGTCGGATTTTGTTAAGAGCGGCCACGTGAAACCGTAAAGCTGGATGGAGCGCATCCGGCGGGCGAGGTCGATTCCGGCGGTGATGTTGCCCCATTGGTCGCTGCCGCCGGCTTGGAGTTCGCAGCCGTACTTGTCCGAGAGATGAACAAAGTCGTAGGCCTGCAGCAGCATGTAGCTGAATTCGGTGTAGCTCATGCCGGTGCCTTCACCGGTCGCCGCGGCGACCTCGCCTACGCCGCGGCCCAGGCGGCTTTTCACGGAATCCTTGGCGAGCATGACGTTCACCGGGAAGTTCTTGCCGATGTCGCGCAAGAAATCGAGGTAGGTCCAATTGCCCGTCCAATCGAAGTTGTTCACCAACAGTGCTTGGCATTTCCCCGGTTCAAAATCGAGGAAGCGAGCCATCTGTCGGCCCATCTCTTCGACATTGGCTTGCAAGTCCTCTTTGGAGAGCAAATTGCGTTCGTCGCTTTTGCCGCTGGGGTCGCCAATCATGCCGGTCGCGCCCCCCACCACGGCGATGGGCCGATGGCCGGCTTTTTGAAATCGTCTGAGCATCAACAGCCCCATGAGACTGCCGACGTGCAGGCTCGAGGCCGTGGGATCAAACCCGGCGTAGAGCGTGCGCGGCCGCTCGGCGAGCCAGGCATCGAGGCCCGCGTCGTTTGTGGTTTGATGGACGAGGCCACGCCAGCGGAGATCGGAAAGAAGGGACATTGGGGATTGCGGAATTCGGATTGCGGATTGGGGAAATTCTTTCTGTCATCCTGAGAGAGGCTCGCCGACCGAAGGATCTGGTTTGGAGTATCAACGCACATTGCTGTGCGTGCGACAGTGGAACCTAGATTCTTCAGTCGCTTATGCTCCTTCAGAATGACAGGTTGCGTACAGCAAACGTCCCATCATAATTCCTAAATCCGAAATCCGAAATCCGAAATTGTGTTACCTCCACATATCGTCACCGGCGAAGGGGTTGGCGAAGCCTTCGAGTTTCGGCTTGGGCAGCACTTTCAGGACTTGTTCGGCGAGTTTGAGATCGTCGCGGGTGGTGATCTTGAGGTTCAGCGGCGAGCCTTCGACCACGGCCACGGCATGGCCCAGTTGTTCGACCAACGTGGCGTCGTCGGTCACATTTTTCCCCGCGCGGGCGGCGTAGGCTTTAAGGAGCAACTCACGGCGAAAGACTTGCGGCGTTTGGGCCTGCCAGAGCGCGTCGCGGTTGACGGTTTCGACGATCTTACCGTGCGCGATCCGTTTGAGCGTGGCCGGCTCGGGGACCGCGAGGATCGCCGCTCCGTCGCGCTCGGCGGCTGCAAAAACTTCGTCGATCCATTTGTCGACCAGGCACGGCCGGGCAGCGTCGTGCACGGCGACCAAGTCGATGTCGGGTTTCACCCGCGCGAGGGCATTTTCCACCGAGTCGGCCCGTTCTTTGCCCCCCTGGCAAACTTCGATCCCCATGATGGCGATGTTCGCGCCAAACTTGCGGCTGAACTCTTCGGTATCCTCCGCGGAGATCACCACGATCACCTGCTTCACGTCGGCACGGTTCAAAAACTTTTCGGCCGAGTGGAGCCACACGGCCCTACCCGCGAGCGGCGCGAAGGGCTTCTTGTAGTTCTGGTCCCGGAAGCGGCGACTCGCCCCCGCGGCGGGCATGATGACGGCGACTTTGGACATGGGAGGATTGTGGTTGGTGGTGAGTGGACTAGGGACGTTACATCATAGCAAATCATTGCGATTCGCGGCAGCGCCGGGACTTGTCCCGCTTTTCGTCCGCGACAAGTCGCGGCGCTGCTCTTTCCTTTGCTGCGCGTGGTGCGAATAATTCCTGTTATGACGGCCGACTGCCCATTGCTCGCCTTGTTGTTTTGATGCAACGTGAGATTCGTCGGCGCGTTTGCTTTTCTCATCACTGCCGATGGAAATTCCCACGCACGGAACTACGCGGCTCACACGCAAACTGCCACCTTGTAATGCTTTACGCATGGGTGCTGCTGGCTCAACAGACTAGCGGCATGGCCTCTGCAATCCCTCGGTGCAGCACTGGTCTCCAACACGCGTCACCCGAGGAAGCAGCCGTGGCCCATAAGTCTCACACGAGTTCAGGAGTTTCGGCCAAAAGCACTTTTAATGGCCCGGTCAACGGATCCGCCAAGTCCAACGGTGCTCCTCACAAGCCCATCGAGGGTGACAACTTCGAGAATGAAGTCGATGACGAAGCGGTCGATGATTTTGCTCCGCTTGAAGAAGCGGAAGCCGACGACGATGGCGCGATTGACGACCCTGTGCGGATGTATCTAATGCAGATGGGCGAAATCCCCATGTTAACCCGCGACCGGGAAGTTTCCTCGGCCAAGCGGATCGAGCTCACCCGCACACGCTTCCGCCGCAACTTGCTCTGCAACGATTTCATGCTCCATGGTGCTGTGGAGCTTCTGCAAAAAGTGTTTGACGGTTCGCTGCGCCTCGACCGCACGATTGAAATTTCCGTCACCAACACGACCGAGAAAAAGCGGATTCTCAAGCGGATCGGGCCGAACCTGATCACCGTTCGTCACCTGCTCACTCAGAATCAAGCCGACTATTCCCTAGTCGTGAGCCGTCGTGCAACCAAGCAAGCCAAGCGTACCGCCTGGCGGCGTCTGGTTTGCCGGCGGAACAAGGCGGTGCGATTGGTCGAGGAGCTCAACATCCGCCTCCAACGCTTGATGCCGCTGTGGGAGCAGTTGCGGGAAATCTGCCAGCGGATGTGCACGATCAAAAACCAACTCAAGAAGCCTGAAGAATTGTTGCACTCGGTGTTACAACGCGAGTTCACCGAGGAGCTGCGTTATCTGATGAAGATCTCGCTGGAAACCCCGCAGACCTTGGCTCGACTGGTGGGCCGCACCGAAGGTCACAAAGTTCAGTACGATGCCGCCAAGCGGGAACTTTCCGCCGCGAATCTGCGGTTGGTCGTCTCAATCGCCAAGCGTTATCGCAATCGGGGCATGAGTTTCTTGGACCTGATTCAAGAAGGCAACACGGGTCTGATGCGGGCTGTGGACAAATTCGAGCATGCCCGCGGATACAAGTTTTCGACCTATGCGACCTGGTGGATTCGCCAAGCGATCACTAGGGCCATCGCCGATCAAAGCCGCACGATTCGCTTGCCGGTCCACATGATCGACACGATGAGTAAGATTCGCACCGTCACCGCCGCGTTCATTCAAGAGTTTGGCCGCGAGCCGAACCCCGAGGAAATCGCCGAGCGCGCCGGCCTGTCACTCGAAGATGCCCGCTGCGTGTACAAAATGACGCGGCACCCGCTGTCGCTCGATCAGCCGGTGGGCGATCACGAGGACAATTACTTTGGCGAATTTCTCGAAGAGCAACGCGACGACGATCCGCTGTATGATTCGAATCTCGAAGCCCTCAAGCTGAAACTCGAAGAAGTGATGACCGACCTTTCGCACCGCGAGCGTGAAATCCTGCGGCTTCGCTACGGTCTGGCTGACGGCTATACCTACACCCTCGAAGAAGTGGGCAAGATTTTCTCGGTCACTCGCGAACGGGTACGGCAGATCGAATCCAAGGCGGTGCGCAAGTTGCAATCCCCGTATCGCTGTCGCTCGCTGACTGGTTTTCTGGATGGCGTGGAGCCCATCCCGGTGGAAGCCACCTAGGGATTGATACAGCGAAAAAGTGTCATCCCGAAGGAGGCTTGCCGACTGAGGGATCTGGGCTAGAACTCTCACACGCGTCGCATAACGTGTGAAGGTTGAACACAGATTCCTCAAGTCGCAGAGCTCCTTTCGGAATGACACTCAAAGTGACCACCAGAGCAGCTTAAGAAATTGAAAAGCACTCAATCTCCAGCCGCATCAGCTCCTCGGCGACCACGGCCGCGGAGTTGGGCCGGCGGAGTGGATCTTTGGAAAGCAGCCGATGCACGAGCGATGCCACGGGCTTGGGAAGCCGTGGTTGCATGTCGCGGACGCAGGCGGGCTTCGCCTCGCGGTGCATGCGAACCAATTCATCGGGTGACTTCGCGGCGAACGGCAAATGCCCGGTCAGCATTTCGTAAAGTGTCACCCCCAAACTGTAGAGATCGCTAGTCACGTCTACAGCCCTGCTGGAGGTGACCGCTTCGGGAGCGATGTAATTAAGCGTGCCGGTCACTGGCCGTGAAGTCCAATGGCGTGCTTCGCTGATCGGATAGGCGAAGCCCAAGTCGATGAGCGTCGCGTGGCCTTCGGCCGACACGAGGATGTTGCTCGGCTTCACGTCGGAGTGCAGCATTTTTACGGTTTCATGCAGGGTGGCGAGTGCTTCGGCCACTTGACGAACAACCCACAAACTCATGGGGAGCGGCAGCCGAGCGCCTTGCTTGAGAATCGCGGCCAGCGAACAACCGTTGAGCTTCGGCGTGACAAAATAAAACGGAGCTTGCTGCACGTTGGCCGAGAGGACCGGCAGCAAATGCGGATGCGAAATTTGCCGGCCAATCCAAACCGCGCGGCGCTGCATTTCGATGGCTTGCGGATCGCGCCACCATTCTTTGCGCAAGGCCTTCACAACATAATTGGCGGGTTGACTTGCCGGGGCATCCGCGGCACGCGCCGAGTAAACGCGGGCCAGTTCGCTCTCGCTCAACAAACGCACCAACTGCCAGGGGCCCATGCGGCCGACGGCGGATTGTTGAGATGGAACATCAGTCGCGGCGAAATTAGCAGAAACGGGAGATGACGTTGCAAGGGTGGCCATACAGAGAAGTTATGCCTAGTGCTGTGTCGAATTTTAATGATGATGATCGCGGATAATGTGGTACGACTCTCCGAGTCGTAATTCACGAGTCGGAGACTCGTGCTACTCTAGGGGATTCGAGCGCGGAGCGAACCAGATAAACGGTGACTTCGCGCGCGGGGTTTGTTCGGCACTGCCAAGCGAGCTGCCGAAGATGCTGGGTCTAATCCTACAATC
>JBGTMM010000713.1:0-2543 GCA_041743635.1 Bythopirellula sp. | reverse complement strand
CGCTCCTCACGGAATGGTACACGAAAAACCTGGAAAAACTGGTCGTTGAAACCCCCGAACAATATTGGTGGGTCCACCGCCGGTGGCGAGGTCATCCCGATGACCGGCAAAATCGGCGGCTGTTGCGGCGAAAACAGCAAGCGGCCTGACCCTTCGCCGACGCAGTCTTCGAATTGTCTGGTGGAAATTCGCAGTTCCACTTGCGATGCACGCTATCCCTGCCATAATCTTGATGGCTGCTATAATCCTTTGATATAGCGCCCCCGCCATACATCCCTCCCCCCTTCCCACCTGGATGTTGCCTGCAACCGTGTACTACCTTCGGCCGTTTCGCAACACGGATCCACCCCACCTCGCGGAGATTTGGCGCAGCCAACCGCCGCAACGGGGAATTCTCCAACCGGTCTCCGCACCGATGTTGGAGTTCGCGGTCTTCTCAAAGGCTCACTTTGATCGCAACGGCCTGATCGTCGCGGAGCTCGATGGCCAGATTGTCGGCTTTGCCCACGCGGGCTTTGGCCCGAACGAAGAGGGCACGGCCCTAGACAAGAGCATGGGCACGACGCATATGCTGATGTTGCGCGCCGGCTACGAAGACGACGCGCTCGTGGATATGCTCCTCGCGGCGAGTGAAGAATATTTGCGATCATCAGGGGCAACCGTAATCTACGCTGGCGGGATCAAACCTCTCAATTCGTTTTACTTGGGACTTTATGGCGGGAGCGAAATTCCCGGCGTGCTGCAAGCGAACAAATTGCTACGTGAATCGTGCATTCGCCGCGGCTATACCGAAGTCGGCCAGGTTAGCATCTTGCAGGTCGATCTCGTGCGGTTCCATCCTACGGTGTCGCGCAAGGTCCGGCAAATTGGCCGGGTGACGCGATTTGAGGAAACCATCGACCCGTTAAGCTGCAATTGGTGGGAAGCCTGCGTATGGGGTTCCCAGCAACGTGATCGCTTCCAACTGCTTGACAAGAACAGTGGCCAGACGATTGCCACGGCGTCTTTCTGGGACGTGCAACCGCTTTCCGCGTGTTGGGGCATCTGTACCGCTGGGTTGTTCGAGTTGCAAGTTGAACCAGAATGGCGACGACAAGGTTGTGCGTCATTTCTCTTGGGCGAGGCGTTCCGACTTTTGCGACGCCGCGGCGTGGCGACCATCGAAGCGCAATGCATGTCAACCAACGAGCAAGCGATTGCCTTCTATCAAAGCCTCGGATTTATCGAAGTCGACCGAGGCTTCGTGTTCCGTAAAGGAACTTCCCTGCAAAGCACGACTTCACGGCCGGCGCTGTCAAAAGTGGCGAGTTGGTTGTAGCTCCGCCGCGACCAACGGTTGCGGCTTTATGGTATATTGCGCATCGACTTGCCATATTGTTTCACTCTGATAGGAGGATATTACGATGGCCATTCCCCATGCTGCGTCTGGACAAGTAATCGACATTCGTCCCCTGGCCGGTGCGATTCCCAGTTCCGTCACCAAGACATTGATTAAGACGGACCGACTTGAAGTGATCCGCCTCGTGTTGCCCGTGGGTAAAGAAATCCCATCGCACAAAGTTGCGGGAGAAATCACCGTGCAGTGCCTTGAGGGGCGGATCGAGTTTATGGCCTTGGGCAAATCACAGGAGCTTGAGGCAGGACAAATGTTATATCTTTCCGGCACGGAATTACATTCCCTCAAGGGTCTCGAAGACGCATCGGTCTTGGTAACCATCCAACTCTGAGGAGGGCCGCCGACTCATCACGAGCCCGGATTAACAGGCGAGCCGGGTTGCGTAAGCTCCCGGAGTCATGACATTATGCAAGCGGCGGACATTGTAAATTTCTTGGAGTGACCATTATGCACCGCAGTTCGATTTGCTCAGCTTTTGCCTTGCACATTACTTTGGTCGCAGGGGTGCTGTCAGCGGACGAGTCTAAACCGAACATCATCGTCATTGTCGGCGACGATATGGGTTACGCCGACATTGGCGTCCACGGCTGCCGCGATATCCCGACGCCTCACCTCGACGCCCTCGCCGCGGCGGGGGTGCGCTGCACAAACGGCTATGTCTCCGGCCCGTACTGTTCTCCGACCCGCGCAGGGCTTCTCACGGGCCGCTATCAGCAGCGGTTCGGCCACGAATTTAATCCGAGTGGCAAGGCCCGCGTCGAGACAAAGGGCTTGCCGTTGTCGGAAACAACGATCGCCGACCGGCTCAGCGCGGCGGGATATGCCACGGGGCTAGTCGGCAAGTGGCATCTCGGCAACGACGAGGAGTTTCATCCCCAATCGCGTGGTTTCGACGAATTCTTCGGTTTCCTCGGAGGAGCCCACGCTTATTTCCCTGGCCACGGCGCGCCGCTACTGCGCGGTCGCGAGAAGGTGAACGAAAAGGAATACCTGACCGATGCGTTTGGTCGAGAAGCGGTTACCTTCGTTGATCGCCATCGCGACGAGCCTTTCTTCCTGTATCTCGCGTTCAATGCCGTTCACACGCCGATGCAGGCGGACGAAGGGCGGCTGGCGAAGTTCTCGTCTATCACCGACAAGAAGCGTC
>JBGTMM010000712.1:0-7414 GCA_041743635.1 Bythopirellula sp. | reverse complement strand
CAAGGGGTCTTTCGCCCGCAGTCCCAGAAAGACTCGCCGGCCGCTCACGACGAAAAAGAAATCTTCGATGGCGGGGAAAGGAAGTTTTTCAAGGTCGGTATTTTCGTCGACGTCCCAATAGGGCCGTAGCTCGTCCTCAACAATCTGACCGAGCGACATCAATTGATCGAGATTGTAACCGGGGGGTGGCAGGATGATGCCGAAGACCAAGTTGCGATTACCGCTGGGGAGGTATTCGGACTTGGGCCAGAGGAGCCAGCTCACCCCAACGCTTGCGCCGACCATCACGATGAGCGTGCCCCATTGCAAGAAGGTGCTCCGCAACACAAAGCGGTTGAGGCCGACCACGCTGTTGTTGAATAAACCGCCCAGACCCGTGATCGACCGCACCAACACGGAGTGTTTGGTGGGAGGGAGCGTTGTGGCGGGAGACTGCGCCGTGGGGTGGTGGGGGTCGTCGAAGCCGGTGAGTTTGCGGTTGCCGCGGAAGAGTCGTGCCGAGGCGGTGGGAATCACCGTGGCGGCGATCACCACCGACAGGGCCAAAGCGGCGCTAATCGCCAGCGCGATATCGCGGAACAGTTGGCCGGCCTGATCTTCGATGAACAGCACGGGAAGGAACACGGCGATGTTGGTGAGCGAGGAAGCGATAATCGCGCCCCAGACTTCCTGCGTGCCCCGGACGGCTGATTCGACAGGAGATTCCCCGATGGTATAGCGCCGGTAAATGTTCTCCAGCACGACCACGGCGTTGTCGATTAACATTCCAATGGCGAACGCGAGGCCGGCGAGGCTGATCACGTTGAGCGAACGGCCCAGGAGGTCCATCACCAGGAACGTGCCGACGATGCTCATGGGAATCGAGAGGCCCACCACAAGCGCCCCGCGGGCTGAAAGGAAACCGACGCCGACAATAAGCCCCACGCTGATCGCGAAGAACCAAGGTGAAATGTAGACCGCCGCGAGTGCCGTGAGCAGGATGGGAACTGACATCACCATCGTGACCCAGCCGAGGTGCAGAAAGAGCATCAGAATGATCATCGTCAAGGCACCGCCGACGAAGATATTCTCGATCACCAGGCCGATCGAGGAGTTGATGTATTCGGTTTCGTCGTAAACCTGGGTGAGCATCAGGCCTTTGGGGTGCAGCAGTTCCTGATTAAGTTGATTGGTGGCCACGCGCAGCTCTGCCATGATGTCGAGCACATTGGCGTCGGATTCGCGGATGGTGTTGATGGCGATGCTGGAGTCGCCATAGCGGCGGACCACGCCGTCGGGTTTTTTGTATCCGACCTGTACAGTGGCGACGTCGCGGACAAACACGGGGGCCCCATCGCGGACGGCCAAGAGTTGGTTTTCAACTTGTTCGGGCGTGCGAAATTCTCCGAGCGCGCGGACCACCCAGCGGCGTTTGCCTTCGTAAAAATCGCCCGCCGAGGTGTCCTTGTTCTGGCCGCGCAGCACGTCGCGAACTTGGGCGACCGTGAGCTGGCGAGCGGCAAGCTTTTCGGGATCGACGATCACTTGCAACTCATCTTCCAAGCCGCCGAGGACATTCGCTTGCGAAATACCGGCGACGCGCTCGAAGCGAGCTTCGATTTCGTCCTCGGCAAAGCGGCGGAGCTTGGTGACATCGAGCTCGGGAGGCGGCAAGAGTTCGGCGACTTCGGGATGTTCTTTGTGAAGCATGCGCAAGCGGAGCAGCTTCAAACCGGGGTTATCAGATCGGGCGCATTTGAGGAGCTGTTCCTTGATGTTCGGATGCGTGGCGGCGAAGGCTTCGATCTTCTCGCGCGAGGGGGCCAGCGTGCCCAAAATGAACCAGGCAATCGGCTGGTTCGCGGAATTGGCGGTGGTGATGACCGGTTGATCGGCGTTTTCGGGGTATTCGGGGACCTGATTTAAGCGGCTGTTCACTGTGAGCAGCGCTTGATCCATGTTCGTGCCGACGTTGAACTCGATGGTGATCACGCCCTGGGAGTCGGAGCTTTCCGAAGAAAGCTTGCGGGAACCCTCGACGCCTTGCAGTTGCTCTTCCTGCTCGATTTCCTGGGGACTTGCCCCGGGCCAAGTCGTGGAAATCGTGATCGTGGGTGTTTCGACTTCGGGGGTGAGCTGCAACGGCATCCGCATCAGCGCAATCGTGCCAAAGAGCACCGTCAGCAATGCGCCGACGGTGACTTTGATGGGATTGCGGACGAAAACTTCGACTAACTGCATGGGGGGCTCGAATACTTAGCCGCGGAGCTTGCTCCGCGCTATTTAGGGAGCGCGGCGGACGTAGCCGTGGGTTGGGATTGATCGATGGGTGGGTCGACGATGCGCCAGATGGTCACGCTCTGTCCGGGTCGAATGCGTTCGTTGCCTTGCACGATAACCAGTTGTCCGGCTTTCACACCGCCGGTAACCTGAATCCAGTCTTGTTGGGCGACGCCAAGCTGCACGGGCACGGCCGCCGGAGTGCCACTTTGGCCGGCGGTGGTGGCGCCATTAATCACCATCACCAGCGGCTGAGCACCACCCAAGACGATGGCATCCTTGGGTACCAGCGTGGCCAGGACTTGTTCGCCGACGGGAAGCACCGCCCGGGCGGACATGCCCGGCTTCAAGAGCGGCCCATCGGCAGAACTAATTTCGTTCTGTACGCGGATCTTCACCGGGAAGGTACGGGCGCGGACGTCGCCTTGAGGAATCGCCGTAATCACCTTGCCCGTAAAAAGTTGGTCGGGGATCGCGGGGATTTCAACGCGGACTTCCGAGCCAGCATGCACATAGGAAATAAAACGTTCGACGACTTGCACGAGCACGTCGACTTCGTCAACCTCCGCGACTTCGACCACTGGATCACCGGGATTGACCCAAGCACCCACTTCAGTGAGCTTGCTGGTGACATAGCCGGGGAACCGTGCGTAGATGGTGTGTTTTTGCATTTGGTCGCGTAGCTGTTCGACCAACGCTTCTTGGATCGCGACTTGGGCGCGGGCTTGGGCGATGGTTTCTTGGCGTGAACCCGCCACGGCCAGATCGTGGGCGGCCTTCATTTCCAGATAAATTTGCTGGGCTTCGATGGCCTGCGATTGGGCTTCTTCGACTTCTTCCTCGGTGACCGCTCCCCGCGAGCTGAGCAAACTTTGCATGCGCGCGTAACGGGAATCGAGGAATTCCTGGCGAGCCGCGGCGGCGGCCATGCGGGCCTTCGCCTGGGCGATTTCCTCGGGGCGGCTGCCATTCTCGAGTTCCGAGAGTTGCTCCTGCCGAAGTCGCAACTCCCCTTCGGCGCCGGCAACTTCCAGAGCAATCGTGCTGGTGAGAAGTTGCGCTATTTTCTGATCCGTCTCGACACGATCGCCTTCTTCCACCGGGCGTTCGGTCACGCGGCCGGCGACAGCGCTGCCAATCGTGGCGACGCGCAGCGGCATAACCGTGCCGACAAAGGTTTGCGTGGCGGAAACTTCTTGCTCGACCACGGGTGCAGCGACAATCGGCGAGGGGGGTGCCGGCCCGGCGGGCGGGCCTTGGGCACACATTGATAGCGAACCGTTCACCACCGCGACACAGGCGACAAGAAAAATCGAGCGACGATTCATGACGCGGTCTCCACGGGTTCAAGCACCACAAAGTTGTCGCGAACCTTTTCGAGCAGCGTTTTGAGCGTGGCGACTTCCTCGTCGGTGAGGCCTGCGATGGCTTGAGCGCGAACTTGACGCGCGCAACTCGCAATCTGCTCCCACATCCCTTCCGCGGTCGGCAAGGGATGCACCAGATTTTTGCGGCGATCCTCGCTGCAAATTCGTCGTTCCAGAAGCCCGCTCGCCTCCATGCGATCAAGAGTCCCCACGAGGCTGGGAGGCTCAATCAACATGCGGCTGGCCAATTCGGCTTGAGACAACGGCCCCTCGAGCGCGAGCCATGCTAAAATTTCCGCTTGGCGAAAGGTGATCCCCTGGGGAGCAAGCTGATCCTTGAGCTCTGCAATGTAGGCGTGATGGGCCAAGGTGAGCCAATAGCCGATGCTCTCTTCAAAATCGTATTTCAGCACGTCAAGAGATCTCCCGGGGGAGGAATTGATTATTAGCGCCTTAATAATTATGGCTAGTGTTGGTAGCTAAGGCCAGAGAGCAGCGAAAAAACTCGCGGGTTTCCGCGAAAACGCCAGCGATGGGGCCACGGCGGCTTCAGGGAGTGCAGCCCACTCACCGCTCGCTTGGTGGGTCGTACTCGAAATCTTTCCACTTCATTGCGCGGCGGAAAGGTTCGATGCGGAGCATGACTTCGCCGTTTTGGAAGAGTCGGACCGTGCCGTTGGATTCGCTCACGGTGATGGCGACGGCCGCGGTCGCACGGCTGATGGCGGCGGCGGCCCAATGGCGCGCACCGAGGCCTTTGCTGAGCGTGATCTCGGCGGCCGGGGCGGAGATGTACTGACACGCGGAGACAATCGTGCCATCCGACGACACGATGAAAGCCCCGTCGAGCTGGGCGATTTCCTTGACCGATTCGCGTACCTTGGAATCTTCCAAGCGGCGCTCTTCGACGCTGTAGCCGCGCACCGGGTCAAATCCCAACGGGTGGCAGTGCTTGAGCACTTTGCGGTGATCGCCCACGACGAACAAGGTGCCGACCGGCTTGCCCTCGCGGCCTTCGCGGCCAATATCGACGGCCAAGTCAACGGTGGTCTTGAGCGTATCGAGCGGCACGCGGGTTTCCAGTTGACGCAAGTCATGCACGGTGAGTCGGCCCAAGTGCTCGTCGAGATTGATGACGCTCACCGAATCAATCGTGTCGACTTCAAAGCCGCTGTAGAGCGCCACCACGCAAGCGCCGGGAGTGAGCAAGTCGTCGGCCACGCTTTCCAAGAGCGCTTGAGTCAGGCGTTCGTACACGGGGCTGTCGGGAATGTTGAGTAGCACTGTGTCGAAGTCGAAATCCTTGGCCCCGATCAAGTGTTCCTCATGGTCGCTGGCCAACAGGACGCGCTGCTGGCCGGTGATCTGGCGGAGCTTCTTCCAATCGAGAGGATTTTCCAGGAGAAACAGCAGGGCGTCGGCGTCTTCGTGTTGGGCGAGGCGCATCGCGATGTCGCAAAACGCCTGCAGATGTTCGGTAGATTTCGACAACGGTGCCATCCACGAAACAAGGTGCCGCGAGGAAAAACACCTTGCCCCAACCAAGTGAGCGAATGAGAAAGCCAGCCAACGACCGCCAGAGCCTGAAATATAGTGAAAAACGAGCGGTTCTTCAATGGAAGAATTTGAAAGCCGAGTTCATTCAGTTGAAGAATTTGTAGGCTGGTACAAGTTTACACAGTCTGGCATCTAACTTTTCCAAGTAGCCGAGTTTCTCCGAAACTCGGATCGGCGAAGGCAGTTTCGGAGAAACTGCCCTACGTGCATCAGCGGATGCCCCGCGCGCCGGTGAGGGTCGTGTCGCGGATGGCCATCGGCATGACGCCGGGCGTGTCGTACTTGGAGAACATCAGCCGGTCGTAGACCAGCAAGGCATGAATGGCATGACCCAAGGGTCCCGCTTCCCAATCACGATAGCGATTTTGGTACATCAGATTCGTCAAGAAGTAGACGGCCTTGGTCGTGCGGGGGCTTTTAAGCTCGCGGTCGGTCGAAGAGTATAAGAGCCATTCGAGCATGTGTCCGGTGGTCTTGAGCTTGCGGTCGATGTCGGGTTCGTCCTCGCGGCCTTGGAACCAGTTGGTGCTGAAGCTGCCGTCGGGATTCTGCGTGCGGAAGGTGTAAAGTTGGTGTTGAGCGACAAAGCGTTGGGCTTGGGCGTACTCTCGGTCGACCGACTCCCCCCGTGCTTGGCGAGTTTTGTAGGCCAGCGTTAATCCGGAGAGGCGATGCGTGCCCCCGCAAGCGGCCCCGCGGATGGGCTGCTTGAGCTCTTCACTGACCAGCTTACGTATGTTCCATTGCATCCCCTGATCGTTGACCCATAGGGTTTCGCTGTCGAGATAGTGCATCAGGCCGATGAGCTTAAATGTGAGTTCGGTCCTGGGATAGCAGGTTTCCATCTCGGACTTGATAAGGTCCTTGATCTTGAATTCGTGGCCGTCGATGAGCATCGGATATTCGCTGCTGACTTTGGCCTGCGCGAGGATCGCGAGCAATTGGCCCCGATGGCCTTGCAAAGCGGGTCCGACGCGGACGTTCATTTCCCCCTCGTCATCGACGTACATCAGGTTCATCCGCCGGCACGATTGATTGAAACAGAGCCAACCGACGGCGGAAACGGGTTTCCCTTGCGGTCCCCCTTGCAAGACGCGGCTGTGAACCTCGTAGGAGAGCGCGCAGTGCATCACTTCCCACGGGCTGCGATCGCGCGTGTTGAGCGGTCGGTCGTAGTAGTAGCGCAACACTCGGCGGACGTGTTCTCGCAAGGCTTTCTGATTGCGCGTGAGCGGCGGTAATTCGACCGGGACGGTTTCAATGGTACTGGGAGCGGTTTGCGGCTGGGGATAGTTGTTGAGCGGCGTGGCGTTGAGTTCTTCTTCGTCCAGTTCGCCTTGCGTTGGCGCGCGCTGCTGGTCGAGCACTTCGCCAATGCGTCGGCTGGGGGTGCGCAGCGGTTGGCGTTGGGGAACCGTGCGGCGGGCCACTTCGGGGGCGACTTGCGGATTGACGACCTCCAGCCGAGCGGGCTCTTGATCGGCGACTTCGGCCGTAGGTGTCCTGGCTTTGTCCGTGGTTTTTGGCGGATGTTGAGGAGTGGGCGTGATCTCGGCCGAGGGGACCGCGCGCGGATTCGTCGCCGAGGAGCGGGGTGAAATCCACTTGCTAAACGGCGAAGGAGATTTGTTGGTGCTGGGACTTGCCGACGATGTTTCGGGCCGCTCGGCAACTTTCATTGGCGCAGTCAGGGTGGGCCCGGCCTTGGGAGGTACTGGAGTAACCGAGTTGGTGGGCGTTTGTAAGGGCCGCGCGGTGTCGCTCAGATAACCTTTGACGGTCGATTGCCAAAGCAGGTTTTGGCGCGGGACGTGTGAATCGAGCGTTGAGGAGGTGTCGAACGGATCGCTCTCCAGGGAGAAATCCTGGGCGCGTGCGAACCGCGGATTGGCAGCCACCACCGCACTCAACAGAATCAGACACAGACTCTTTCGAATCCGCGCGTACTCTGGCAACCCACGTTGCATCGAGTCACTCCCCCAATTTATGAAACCCATCGCCTCTCTGGAGGCAATTTCCAGAATCACCGCGGTGCGATCTTCGTGCGTGGTTTGCGTGACGCCATCCGCCAGATGTCCCCACATTCCACTTGTCACAAACACCATACTCGGCAGCGCAAAGCTGCCGTAGGAGTTGGTATCGGGTGAGGGGGCGTCAGAATTGACACCAAAAAAAGTGTTAACGTCCGCCCAGTTGGCCTGGAGAGAAGGTGGGTATTTTGCGTGAACGAT
>JBGTMM010000711.1:0-3266 GCA_041743635.1 Bythopirellula sp. | reverse complement strand
CAGGGCGAATTCCAACGCGGCCTCCACCGTGGCATCAGCCACGTAAGAAATTTGCCGGGTAATTTGCGCGACTGGCACCCCGAGCACGAGATCGCCGTAGGCAATTCGCAACGTCTCGCGGCGCTTGAAACGACGGAGCGCCGCAACGACGTCTTCTTCGTTCTCCAGCCGGCGCACGTCATTGAGCAGTTCCTCGATCAACAACTCCCGCGCCACTCCGCGACCTTCCGTGAGCCGCAACAGTTCGTAGCTCTCGGGATCGACGCAAAGTTGGTCACTCAAATGCTGGCTGCTGTTGAGGATCAACAGCAAATTGGAAAGGGCATGCGGATCTCGCTCGAACAACGCCGCCATGGCGAGCGGACTCCGCGAGGCCAGTAAAAAACGCTCCAAATTGTTCAGCGCCATGTCGGCGTCGGCCAACAACGGGGCCGCGGCGGCGAACTGCTCCAAGATATATGTGATCAGATCAAGCGGAACCGAGGCCGCGAGTTTCGTGAGATTCTGGTAAGCGGCGCGCGTGTTGACAATCCCCACGGAAGCGAGCCAGGGTTCGGCCGCTTCGCGCGAGTTCAACACACCGCGAAGCTGATCGGTCTCGATGGCGGCTTTTGACACTAGGCAAATCTCGCGCTGTGAAAGTGAATACGCCCAGGGATTGCAATCCCTGGGTACTACCACCCAGGGATTGCCATCCCTGGGCTTTGCTAGGCTTGCAGCGAAAACAATTCGGGGCCGACGTGCTCGGTGACAACCGCGCCGAACAGCGTGTGGGCGTTGGCGTCGTAAATCGTGATCGGCAAGGTCTGGCCTATCTGGCGGCGATTGCCGTCGAATACCACGATGCGGTCGCATGTCGTGCGGCCCGTGAGTTGCAGTTGCTGGGCGTCGGGATCAGCGGATTTTTCACTGGCCTTGCTGGGGCCTTCAATCAGCACGTCGACATTGCGGCCAATAAACGGCTGATTGTCGGCCTCGCTGATCATGTTCTGCATGGCCAAGAGCTCATTGTTCCGCCGCTTCTTGACCTCCTCGGGCACATCGTCGGCAAAGAGATCCGCCCCCTTGGTGCCGGGCCGCTCGCTGTACTTGAAGATAAAACTATTCTTGAAGCGTTGCTCGTGAACCAACTTGCAGGTGAGCTGAAAATCGTCCTCGGTCTCGCCGCAGAAGCCGACGATGAAATCGCTCGTCACGGCGGCGTCGGGAACTAGCGCGCGGATACGATCCATCATCTCGCGGTAATCTTCCACCGTGTAACCCCGTTTCATCCGTTCTAGCACAGGATTGGAACCACTTTGGACCGGCACGTGCAAATATTTCGCGCTCTTGGGCAAGTCGCGCACGGCTTGCAAGAGATCGTCGGTCATATCCTTGGGATAATTCGTGACGAATTTTATGCGCTCGATGCCTTCAATGTCGTGTAGAGAAGTTAGCAAATCGCTGAGCCGAGTGAGTCGATCGCCCTCGCGGTAGCGATAGCTATTGACCGTTTGACCCAAAAGGATGATCTCTTTGCAACCTTCGTCGGCAAGCTGGCGAGCCTCGGCGATGATGTCGGCCGGATGGCGGCTTTGCTCGGGACCACGGACGCTCGGCACGATGCAGTAGGTGCAAAACTTGTCGCAGCCGATCATGATTCGCACATAGGCTTGAAACGGCGTGGGTCGCATCGCCGCATCGCGCAAGGGGTCAAAGCTTTCGTGGCTGCGCTCAATCTGTTGGCGGGTGCCGTCCTTGCGGCCAAGGCTGACTTCCATTTTCTGGCCCCCGCCGGCTTCGATTTCGGCGATCAAATCGGGGACTTGATGCAATTGGCCGGGGCCGACAATGAGATCGACATAAGGGGCCCGTTCAAAAATGAGCCGCTGGTCTTTCTGAGCCATGCAGCCCAGTACGCCGATGATTTTGTGCGGATGCGCGACCTTCGCATTCTTGAGACGACCCAAAGCGCTGTAAATTTTGTCCTCGGCATGTTGCCGCACGCTGCAGGTGTTGAACAAGATCGTGTCGGCGTCGCGGGTGTTGTCGGTCAGCTCGAAACCCTGCTTGCGCAAACTGGCCACAACGAGCTCGCTGTCGAGCACGTTCATCTGGCAGCCCACGGTTTCAATGTAGAGTTTTTTCATGTGTCATCCTGAGAGCGCCACCTAGCCGGAGGGCCACGCCCTCCGGGCCATATTTTGAGAACTCGGACCGCGTGGCGGTCCGGCTAAGTCGAGTTCAGGCCGCGTCTTTCTTCTTGGATTTCTTTTTCTTTTTTTGCAAGTCGGCCATCTGCTCGCGCACCTGCTTCACCAACTGATTGCGGCGGCTGGTCATGAGCCGCACGAGCGCTGTAATGGCGACGTAGCCGGCGACGAACACCATTAATATATCCCAGCGATCCATGGCCCGACTCCTGACTCCATTCAGGCAACCCACGATTTACACAACCACTATGATACACGGCGGCAAGGGTTCTCGGCGAGGTGGAAACTAGAGTCTGATAGCAACTCGGGCCGCTATTTCAGCACGTCGCCTACCTTCACCGGATTTCCTCGCAAAAACTCCGCGGCGGACATCACGCGTTTGCCGGCGGGTTGGATTTGTTCAAGGCTCAGAAAGCCGTCGCCTGTGGCGACTACCAATCTTTGATCGGCCAATCTCTGATCGGCAGCCGCAACCGTGCCAGGAGAACTTGCCGAGTCAATGTCCTCGGCAATCTGCACGCGGTCGAGGATGAGCCGCAAGGGTTCGCCCCCCGCACGCTGCCAATCGGTGTAGGCCCGGGGCCAGGGGTGCAGCGCACGGACCTGATTTTTGATTTCTGGCGCTGAGCGCGACCAATCGACTTGGCCATGTTCCTTGGTGAGTCGCGGAGCCTTCGTGGCTTGGGACTTGTCTTGTTCGATACGCTCGATGGTTCCCGATTCCAACTGGCCGACAACTTGCAGCACAAGCTGAGCACCTCGCTCAGATAATCGTGCTTCCAATTCACCGGCGGTTTCGTCGGGGTCTATCGTCAAGCGGATCACGGCAACGCTCGGCCCCGCGTCGAGGCCGGGAGTCATTTGAATGACCGTGTTGCCGGTCTCGGCATCGCCGTTGAGCACGGCCCATTGCACGGGAGCGGCCCCGCGATATTTGGGGAGCAACGAGCCGTGCAGGTTGATTCCGCCAAGTCGCGCGACGGCGAGGGTTTCCGATTTAAGAATCTCGCCATAGTCGCAAACCACGAGAAGATCCGTTTGCAATGCGGCGAGCTTCGCGCGGGCTTCGTCCGA
>JBGTMM010000710.1:0-2438 GCA_041743635.1 Bythopirellula sp. | reverse complement strand
TTTCCTGCGGTCCCGTTTTTGATTTCAGGAAAGCCTGGAATTTGTCCCACTGGGGCTGCCATTGCCGCGGGTCAATATCTCCGGCTTCATCGACGGGGCAAAAATACCATTCGTCCCCATTGTCGTCCCAAACGGAAACGTCCCTTTCGTAATGGACCTTCCCACGAACCGCGGAAATGAAATGGACCCCAGATTGATTTTCCGCGGATAGCTCCGCCCAATAAAGATTGTCCCCCTCCATCCAAACTGGCCCCGCAGCATGGGCAGGGATTCCCCTATCCACGCTTTGAACCGCGCAGCCGTTGCGGCCCAATTCCTCCAGTCTCTTTTTTGTGGTGGCGTCAATCATCGGTTTCAATCAAAAGAGTTCATGTCGGTTATTCAGAAAACGTATCGGCACGAATCCGTTCTAAGGGTTTCGGTCCCGCGAAGCTCGCAGAGACCGATTTTAGCTCCATACTCTAAAAGAGTTTACGAAAATATCGGGAATATTGGCCACACAACTTCGCACCCCACGCGGCCATTGCTTGCCTGAATTCCTTTCCCATCTTTTCACCCAGTCTCGCATCGTCCAAGGGACCTTTGAAGTAATTCCGCTAGCCCGTCGTAGGATGTAATTCCCCTCCGCGATTGCGGCGCGACGTATAAGTCTGACGTGCTCAAGCAATGAGCGGCTTGCACCGCGGCGTTTTTGCGCCGGGAGCGATGGACACGACTTCCCCTGCGACGATCTTGTCTTAGAATCCAACCTGCGGATCTGATGCCCCAGCCAGTTCCCAGCATTGAAAGCAGGACGCAGACGGCACGGTTGCCTGTTCTGGCAGGGGCTTTTTCGCGGTTTGTGCAGCTTGCCGGAGTGCGCGACACAGGCGTTTGCCGCAGTGCAAAGCGCGCCGTTACTTGCCGCAAAAATTACGCCTCGCACGCGCCCACCGAAGTGGCATGGAGAGGTCGAACACTCTCGAGGCGATTGAAAACGCTGCCTTTACAAGCAATGTCTATCCCGTTTGAGAATCTGGATCGGGGACCGATCGTCGTTGAGTACGCAAACGACCAACGTCAAGTTTCCATGCGCGGCATTGGGCGGCTTCACGTCACCGAAAATGGCATTGAACTGCACATTGAGATTTCTGACAAGGATGGTGGATTTACCCTGATTTTCCAGGAAGCCAAGTGGAATGGTTCCATCTCGAGTCTGGATGACGGTTCTTATCGGATTCGAATTGGCGCGCAGTAAAACTTCGTCTTTTGGCAGTTGCGCCATGCCGATGCTGCTTGCGCGATTTGACTGGGAACTATTGGCTGCGAACGAGCGTCTTAGCATGCTCGCCACACTTCAGTCGCCGAAGGGAGGGCGCGGCGTTATTGCGCCAAGATGCGCTGCGAGCGTGGTTTACCGCAACGCTTCCGAATCGCAGGTTGCAAGTATCGATGCCCACGATTTCGGTATTCAGTTTGCTTTATCACTACGAACCGTAGGCCTAAGTCGCAACTGTGTGGATCGGTTGGTTGGTTTAAACCCAGCTTGGTTGCTGGGCTTTCAGGGTAACGATATGGATTTCTTGATAACTACGGGCTTCTTCATCAAAGCGGCCGGTTGCGCGGTATGCGTGTCTTGGTTAGCCTGTGCGTTCATCGTGTTGAGAGAGATTTGGCAGGCAGACCACGCGGCCCGAGCGAGGCTGGCGCCATGTGATGTTTACCCCTCACGATTTGCGGCATCCCGATGCCACGTTAGAGCGGTAACGGGATGCCAACATAACCCCCGCTGCGGAACTCCTTCTGACCGAAGTGGGAAAGATACCCATCCGGCCCGCATTCGAAGTCGAGCGAGGGTATTCATGCTTCGTCGGTCAGTGTAGTTCATCGCCATTGAGGTTGCACGGCAAACGCTTTGAACCCGTACCAATCGTACTTACGGCACCAGATCCACGGTGTCGCCCTCGTTAGAGTTGTACTGCTGATTCGCCGCGACGATGCTGTAGTCGGGGCTCAGCGTGCTGCCGAACAGGTGGTCGAAGGAGCCGTCGCTGGTGGCGCCGCCCAGGAGGGCGGTTTGCATCGTTGCGGTGCGGGCAGCGAAAGTGCCAGGACCGGTCCAAGTCGCGAGGAGCGCCAAGAGCGTGCTGTCGTTCGGCGAGAGGAAGGTCGCCGTGTCGCGCGGGTCGTAAGCTTCATTCGCGGCGTCGACTTCCAGCGTGTGCGTTTCCGAAACGTGCACATCCTCGCCGTTGTTGCCGATGTCGAGGAGGTTGTCGCTGCCTGAGCCGGCGAAGACGAAGTCGCGATCGCTGCTGCCGTTGAGTTGGTCGTCGCCATTGCCGGCGAGCAGCAGGTCGTTGCCGATGCCGCCCGTGAGCGAATCGATGCCGTCGCCGCCGCGGAGCACATCGTTGCCATCGCCGCCAGAGAGGTTGTCGTTGCCGAACCCGCCGTGC
>JBGTMM010000709.1:0-3911 GCA_041743635.1 Bythopirellula sp. | reverse complement strand
TAAGGGGTGAGATTCTCGTTCGCTTCAGGAAAATGGAAGTTGGGTTTCGGCGTACGTCCCGCCCCCGTGATGCCGCTCTTGGCATCGATGATAATGCCAAGGGGTGAAATCACGCCGGTTTTTAATAGTGGCGCGAGGGCCAAAATCGCCGCCGTCGGATAGCAGCCCGGATTCGCCACCAACTGCGCGCCGCGAATCTGCTCACGGAACAATTCGGGCAATCCATAAACCGTCTTGCCCATCCGCTCGGGAGCGGGATGCACCGCCTGATACCACTTTTCATAAACTGCCGGATCATTGAGCCGATAGTCGGCGCTGAAATCGACCACGCGGCAACCGGCGGCGAGCAATTCGCTGATCACCGCCGCGCTTGCTCCATGGGGCAAACAGCCGAACACGCAATCGGAGCGTTTAGCCACTTCCGCGGGCGTGAGATTCTCCAGCCGCAGATCAAGACGACTCCGCAGCGAAGGATGCACGTCGGCCACGTGCAGATTCTCTTCCGAGCGCGTGGCGAGCGCCGTCACTTCCACTTCGGGATGGCGGAGCAACAGCTCCAGCAACTCCCGTGCGGTGTAACCGGTCGCACCAAGTATCGCCACGCGGATCATAATACAGCGGAAATCTCGTAGATGTAGTAAAATTCAACCCCACGCCAAAGCCCCACAAGTATAGCTGGGAAATATTCGAATCGCTACGGTCATAGAGTGCGGGCAAAAGCAGGACACCAGTCTGAAATCGCGGTTCACAAAAACTCATAGCCGCAGGCGGCAGCCGGCGGTTATAGCCAGCAAACTTTGCTCCCTCGCTCAAATACGATATACTAACAGCATGAGTACCGCCGCCCTCAAAGACCTGCTATCTCGTCGCCCCTTTGAACCGTTTCGCGTGCGGTTGTCGAGCGGAGATGCCTACGAGATTCGTCACCCTGAAATGGCTCTTTTACTCCGCAACGGCATCTATGTGGCTCTTCCTGAAAAGCCGACCAACGGCACCGAGGAACTAGCTGATAAGGCTGTATGGTGCAGCCTGTTGCATGTAGCCGCTTTGGAACCAGTTACCTCTTCGGGTAGCGCAAACTAAGTTACTTCCCCACGTCTAACAGCTGGCAGGGTTACGTTAGACTTTCTATCTTCATTCGTGCCATTCGCCTGATTCGCGATTAGCTCTCCGCGATCACCGCGCCTCTGCGTGAAATATTTTGTATTAAAAACTCCGGGCGCTGACGCTTACGGCTCGCCTGACTTGCGTTAACGCCGGCAATTGCTATCGTGGCGAACGCCGGTTACACGTTAGAAATAGAATGGCGGTTGTGGCGTGCTGATGAGGGCCTGATGGAAAACTTTGCCGAGCTGATCCAACGTGCCGCCGATGCGATGTTCATGCCGTGGACCGTCGGCATTTTGATGGCCAAGGGCATCTTCTTCACGATCCGGCTGGGGTTTGTTCAAGTCCGCCGGTTGCCGGAAGCTGCCCGCACGATGCTCAGTTCACAGCAGTCCGGCACCTCCGGCGCGCTGCCCCCCTTTCAAACGTTCATGATGGCGCTCGCCGCCACGATTGGCACCGGCAACATCGCCGGCGTCGCGACGGCCATCGTCTCTGGCGGACCGGGTGCCCTCTTCTGGATCTGGTGCTATGGCTTCTTTGCGATGGCGATCAAATTCGCCGAGGCGGTTCTGGGGCTCGAGTTCCGCATCGCCCGCGGCAAACAGACCCTTGCCGGCCCCATGTATTATTTGCGCGATGGGATTAAGTCTCCTGCACTCGCTTGGATCTTTGCACTCATAGCGGGCTTGGCCTGTCTGTTCACAACACCACTCACTCAGCCCAACTCTGTGGCCGTCGCCGTGGCGAGTGAGTTGGAGCGACACGAGCTCGGCATGAACAATTGGTCGATTGGCGGGATGGACATCAATGCCAATCGCTTGATGATCGGGTTCGTGCTGGCGGTGCTCACTTGGCTCGTGATTATCGGCGGCGTGAAGGCGATCGGCCGTGCCGCCGAATGGCTTTCGCCGCTCAAAGTTGGTCTCTATATGTTCGGCGGCATCGTGGTCATCGGCATGCACGCCGCAAAATTGCCGGAAGTGTTGGCCCTCGTTTTCCGTGAGGCATTTTCGATGCAAGCCGGCATCGGCCTAGCTGGTGGCGTGAGCGTGTGGACGGCGCTTCGCTATGGCTTGGCCCGCGGGGCTTACGCCAATGAAGCCGGCTATGGCACGGCGGCGGTCGTCTATGGAGTTGCCAAAAGTGCTCGACCCGAACAACAAGGCCTCAACGCGGTGATGGAAGTGTTTATCATCACCTTTGTCACCTCGTCGATCAGCGCATTATCGATTTTGTTGACGGGCGTTTGGAACAAGGGTGAGACCAGTTCAGCCGTTGTCGGCGAAGCATTTCATATCGCCATGCCGAACGTGGGGGGCTGGATGTTGGCGATCTCCGTATTTTTGTTCGGTTATACCACGCTCATCGGCTGGGCCTTCTACGGCGAGCAGTTTCTGGAATACCTGTTTGGCCCGCGGATCATCGCGCCCTACCGTTGGTGCTACTGCCTGCTGATCCCCTTCGGCGCGGTCGCCAAAGTCGACACGGTCTGGGCCTGGGGCGACATCCTCAATGCTTTGCAGATTTTCCCAAACCTCGTGGGCTTGTTCCTCTTGAGCGGAATTGCCGCGGCGGCGGCGAAGAAAATTCATGTGGAATCAATAGAATAAGAGTGGGCGATGAGGAGAAAAATGACAATGACGATGAAGGCGTTGCATCGGTGTAAGTCAAACTTTGCCGTATTGTCGAATGTCAGATCGTCATTTAGCCGCAATGCTGCCGCTTGGATCAATACCCACGTTTGAGCAAGCGAATTGTCTTGGCTCGTGATGCGTAGATCTCAGCATCACCATGCCCTAATTGCTGCTTCAGTTTGGCTAATAGCTCATTGCACTTATACAATCCAGGGGCAAGCATAGCGCAGACTTCAAGGGCCGTACCAGCATCTTCCTCGCGATTGGCTGCGACGAGAGCTTCGCCTAAACGCAGATGGGCCTCGGGATAGACATGAATCAGACTCACTGCGCGGGTCGCATGATCGACCGCTTCCTCGGCGTTTCCACGTATCAATGACAGCTTAGACAAACCAACCCATGCCGGGGCATGGTCGGAATCGATCACCAAAATGCTTAGATAAGCCTTCTCGGCTTCATCGAATCGCGAGAGTCTTGCCAATATGTCGCCCAATCGACAATACATAGCTGGAACTGTGATATCCCCAGCGAATAATTCGATCGCTTCCTGGAATAGTGCAATGGCAAGCTCGTCCTCCTTATCCAAAATCGCAGCTTCGGCCAACAGACCGATAATTCCGGCCGCCAACCGCTTCGCTTTGCCGGGCGAATTCGCGGATTCCTTCGGCATTGCATTCTGCCAACTCCAATCTGGAAGCAATTGTCAGAATCAATGCGTCTTCTGGGTATTGTTCCAATAAACCTTCCACGATCGGCCGCGCGCCACTTGCTCGAGGACTTCCAAGTAGTGACAAGGCAAGGTTGATTTGATTATCACGCAATGTCTGCTTGATCGTGGCCTCGTTGTCATCACTGAGCGGAGCGACATATCCCAGTTCAACGAGTTGTTGGATCATTGCAAGTGCCTCAGTAGGGTCTTCGCGAAGTTCCTCACGGTGCAGTCCGGCATCTCCCGCGACATCGTCCCAACTATTTACTTTATCAACCGAAGTACGCATCTCCATGATTTCCAGCCAGGGACGCCCATCCATATCGCGACCCACAGGCAATCCAAGGAGGTGAAGTACGGTGGGGGTGACATCGAGGACGCTCGCTCCGCTAAGTATCTCTCCACGCTCAATGCCTGGCCCGGCAGCGACGGCGATGCCCATCTGCCTGTGCCAATCT
>JBGTMM010000708.1:0-3384 GCA_041743635.1 Bythopirellula sp. | reverse complement strand
CCCCCCCCCCCCCGGCTTTGGTATTTGCCGCCCTGGGTGGCTATAATCAAAGGTCGGAACTTCTCCCCTTTTTTCTGTGGGTTTTCGTGCCATGAAATCTCTTGCGAAGTGCTGCTTGACGTTGGTGTTCGCCTGCATCGTTTGTGCAAAATCTTATGCACAATATGCCGCTCCGGTTTCAGGCAGACCCACACCCGAGCAGATGGAAATGATCAAGAAAATGCGTGAGGGGCAGATGTCTCCCGGTCAACCGACTGGCGAGCAAAAGCCCGAGGAAAAAATAGAGGGTGAAGGGGACAAAAAGCCGGACGAGAAAAAAGAAGAAGTCAAGACGATCAAACGACCGACCGATAAACCCCCCACCCTCGATCCGAATCGTCCGAAAATGACGCCGGATAAGAACGGGCTGGTGCAGTTCAATTATTTTGGTCAGCCGTGGTCGGAAGTGCTGCAAGATTATGCCGACGCGGCGAAGTTGAGTTTTGACTGGCAGGAATTGCCGGCGGACTTTTTGAATCTCACCACGCAGCGAAAATACACCCTGCCCGAGGCCCGCGATTTGTTGAATCGCCATCTCTTGGCCCGCGGTTTTACGCTCGTCATGCAGGGTGAAGTGCTGAGCGTGGTGAAGGTCGGAAACCTCGATTCGAGCTTGGTTCCCAAGGTCGAGCCGGATGATTTGGATGACCGCTTGCCGCATGAGTTTGTGCGGGTGCGCTTCAACTTGCCGTCGTCGATGGACCCGGCCAAAGCGGCGGAGGATGTGAAGGCGCTGTTGCGGGCCGATGCAAAGGTGACGCCGCTGTTGGAAACGAAGCGGCTCTTGGTAATCGACACGGTCGGGAATTTGCGGAACGTCCGCGATCTGATTTATTCGGAGCAAACGGCCGCGAGCCAGTTTCTCAAGCCGAAGGTGTACCAGATTCGTTTTCGGCGAGCGGAATACATCGCCGACCAGGTGATGATTGTGTTGGGGATCGACAAAGACAAGCGGCAATCTCCGCAAGAGCAAATGATGGCCCAGGCGCAGCAGATGCAACAAATGCAGCAGATGCAGGAAATGATGCAACGTGGCGGCGGCGGCAACAAAGACATGGCCCAGATGCTTCCCAAAGAAGAACCCAAAGTGCATATCACCGTCGACCGGCGACAGAACACGCTGCTGGTGAACGCCCCGCCTGATTTGGTCCCGGTGATTGATCGCACGATTGCGGAACTTGACGTGGAAGAGCAAGATTTCGCCGTGGGCGCGCCGGGGCAGGACAATGGCACGCGATTCATGGAAAAGTACACCACCATCACGGCCAGCCCCGAAGCGGTGGTCACGGCCTTGCAGGACATCGGCAACTTGCATCCGCTCACGCAATTGCAAAGCGATAGCGGTAGCAAGACGATTTATGCTTACGCCACGACGAGCGACCATGAAACGATCAAGCGGATGATCGACAAGCTGGATGGCTCGGGTCGGCGGCCGGAGGTGATTTGGTTGCCCAGGCGTTTGCCGGCGGATCAGGTGGCGGGTTCAATCATGGCCTTGATCGCGGGCGCGGAAGAGGAAGAAGAGGATGATGGTTTTCCATTCTTCTTTTACTACCGCAATCGCGACAACGACGACAAGAAACCGGCGACGGCGTTTCGTGTGCTCCCCGACGTGGAAAACAATCGGATCCTGTTGTGGGCCACGGACAACGAGATGGTCGAGGTGCGAAACTTGATCGCCAAGCTGAGCGAGAGCGCCGACGGTACGCTCGTGGGAGCGGATCGGGTGCGGGTGCTCGAACCGCGGAGCGCGGAAGCGACCGAGCGGCTTTTGGAGCGGCTCAAGGGTTCGTGGTCGGGCGAAAATGAGTTGGAAATTGAGATCCCCGAGGGAGGCATTGCCCCTGACAAGGATGAGGCCGATGAAGAGGAAGCGGCCAAGGCAGACGAGGCAGACAAGATTACTGAGCAACCGCTTGCCAATCATGCGCGGTTTCATTTTGCCCAATTGACAGAGGATCCGGCCGCTAAGCCGCAAGCGGCGGACAAGCCCAAGCCCAAGGTGAAAGTCACCGTCAACGATGAAGGGCAATTGGTGATTATTTCCGATGATCCGCTCGCGGCCGACCAGATGCAGGAGTTGATCGATCAATTGGCCCCGCCGCGGCCTGAGTTTCGCCATTATCGGTTGGTTCATGTCATGGCGCTCGACATGAAGGATATTTTGGAGGCGTACTTTAAGGATGAATTGGACGAGGACGAAGATTCTGAGGACAATTGGTGGGACCGGTTTAGTGGCGATGATGATAAGGAGGAACCTGCCACGCTCGGCAAACGGCGCAAGCTGCGATTCATTGACGATTACTATTCCAACACGCTGATCGTGTCAAACGCGAGCCCCAACCAGTTGCGAATCATTGAGAAAATGATTGGGCTGTACGACATCGAACCCGAGCCCAAGGGCTTTCCCGAGCGGCAAACGATCACCGTGAAGGTGAAATACTCACGGGCTTCAGATATCGCCAAGTCGCTCAAGGAAGTCTATGCCGACTTGTTAAGCTCGAAAGACAAGGAATTTCAGAACCGCGAAAAGCAGCAAAGCTCGGGCCGGTCCACGCGATATATGTTCGGAGCGCCTTCCGAGGAAGAAGGTGGCAAAGGGGGTGTCCTGATTTCGTTTGAGGGGGCGTTGTCGATTGGGGTCGATGAGGTGTCCAATTCGCTGATTGTGTCCGCGCCTGCCGGGGTCTTGAAAAGCATTCAAGAAACGATTGACGTGTTGGATCAGGCCGCCGCGCCGAACACGGTGGTGCGGGTGCACGAGATTCGCGGGATGATCGATCCCGAGCAAATGCAGCGGGCGGTGATGCAGGCCATGGCGGAGCCGTGGGTCGGCGGGAAGCCGGTAAGCCAGCTCAACAACGCGCAAAATCAAGGACAGCAGCAACAACGTCGTGATGGTTGGCGGGAGCGGGGCCGGGATCGCGGACGACGGGGTGGAGATGAGCGCGGGGATAATGATTAGCGCTTAGCCGGAGAGCCACGCTCTCCGGGTTTTCCCGGACCGCGTTGCGATCCGGCTAGGGGCAAAGTGCTAGCGCGCGATCGATCCGCGCGAGGCAGTGTTCGCGGCCGAGGATGGCGAGTGTTTCAAACAGGCCGAAGCCGACGGCTTTGCCGGTGACCGCCACACGGACGGCGTGGACAATGTCGCCGATCTTGATGCCCTTTCTCTCGACGAACGATTTGAGCGATTGTTCGAGCGTCGCGGCGTCGAAGGGCTCCACCGTGGCGAGAATCTCGCGGAATTCGGCGAGGAGTTCCGGTGCGCCGGGGGCATTTCTCAAACGCTTGTCGATGGTTTTCTCGTCGAACGTGAGGTCCACGTCGGCGGTGAAGACATCT
>JBGTMM010000707.1:0-6623 GCA_041743635.1 Bythopirellula sp. | reverse complement strand
GGCCAATTGTTCTTCGCGCTGCCGGTCGATTTCGTCCTTCAAAAACGCTTGATGCCGCGCTTCCTTTAAGGCGCTCTCCAGCCTGTCGACCAACTCGGCCCGCTTTTCCGGGGACAAATCGGGTGCTCGTTTCACGCTATTGAGCGCCAGCTTCATCTCTTGGATGGCAACCTGGGGATCAGTTGCCATCGTGGTGCGGGCGGCGATAATCGTGTTCTGAATTTCCTTGCTCAGCATTTCCGCATAGACGCGGCGCTCTTGTTCCACTTGGTCGAGAAACTCGCCATCACGGGCCTCGGCACCCAGCAATTCTTCCGCCGGTTGCACGAGTGAAATATCGCCCTGCGGCGGAAGTGGAGCAACCGCGGGCGTTTCAGCAAACGCCTCCCCGGGTGCAGCGGCGGCATCGCTTTCGACCACATTTTGCACGGTGCGAGCTTGCATGTTGCCAGGGTCGCCACGCAGCACCGCCTCCGCAATGCGACGTGCCGATTGATTGTCACCCGCTGCCGCCGCGCGCTCGGCCACTTGAGTCAGTTGGTCCATCCGTGCCCCAATCATCCGAGCGACTTCCACCAAGCCCGCAGAACCGACCGTAGGCAAGGACAGACCCTCGTCGGCCCTGGCGATTTCGATCACCTCATTCAAGAATGCGTAGTCATCCGACGAAGCTTCGGGGGCCACCGTCCAAGAGAACGTGGAATTCTCAGTACCTGAGGCTGTGTGAATTTCGAGATTCAGCGATTGCGGCAATTTTTCGGTGGTGGAGCCCACCAGAATTGTGTCGCGGTCGGATCGCAATGGCGGAGTCACGGCCGGATAAACTTGTCCCAATACAGCGGGAAAATTGACTTCAGTCGGCCAGAGAACGCGACCTCTCACGGCGGAGAGCAAATCTTTGCCGGCGAGTTGAGCGTTTCGTAGATTGTCGCCGTCAAGCTGTTGAATCGTGATATTGCCACCCGATTGATTGGCTAGAACCGCGAGCAACTGGGTGTCGAGTCGCGGGCCGACGGCGAAGCTGGAAACGCTCGCCCGAGCGTCGCGCAATTCACCGACCGTTTCCGACATCGTCTCCTTGTCGAGCAGGTTGGCCGTGCTGATGCCGTCGCCGATGTAAACAATCGTACGTTGTCCGGCACTCGCTTTGGAGAGTTCTTCCACTGCGGCTTTCAAGGCGGCAGCCATGTCAGTCGAGCCCAGCGGAATTTGTTTCCGCAGTTCGCCAATTGCAGTGCGAATTTCTTCGCTCTGGGGAGCCGAAAATTTCGACGTGAGTCGATTGACTTTCAGATCGATCCCCATGAGCTGGACTTGATCGTTGGCATTAAG
Source organism: Bythopirellula sp. (assembly GCA_041743635.1). Taxonomy (GTDB): domain Bacteria; phylum Planctomycetota; class Planctomycetia; order Pirellulales; family Lacipirellulaceae; genus Bythopirellula. The sequence goes on along the minus strand of JBGTMM010000707.1, from coordinate 5,291 downwards.
CCCCGCGAGCAAGGTGTCGAGCGCCGCAAATGCCGCTTCTCGATATTCGCCCTGTTGGCTCGCCGAGGTGTCGAACAACACCACAACCGATGCTTGAGGGATTTCCTTAGCGGGAACGTCGGCCATGAGACTGATCGCATAGCTGGTCGTCGCCTCGCGCTGATGAGTAATCATCCGAGCCGAGTCGGCGGCATGCCCCTCGCCCGCTACTACCAACACGGCCGTGAACAACACGAGACTTGTTGCAAACAAACGATTTTTACGCATTGATGCGCTCCCGTTCTGTACCTTCCCCAAGGTTTGCCTAAACCTGTTCCACACACGTTGTCTGAATGTGACTAACTCCTGCCCGGTATGCAGGCCGAGCGACGACCTACGGCCCAGCCCCACCACCTTCGCAGATTTTTCGGTGATGATCCAGATACTATCAGTTTAAGCTGCTTCAAATCGTCCTGCCACAATATTTCGCCAGAATACGCAGCCCGAAACTCTGACTTTGGCCGGCTGGGGAGGGTTAGTGAGGGGAAATTCCGCATTTTCCCCCAGATATCGCTATTTCCTCGGTTTGCGCGGCACTCGCTTACGACAAACGACACATTCGGCGGATTAGGAACGCGAGAACAAAAGCCCAATGCCCCAGCGATGGAGTCCGCAAACATCGCCTTGAATCTGAACGGATGTTCCACCAACATCGTATACAGTCTACTAGACCTAGTGCTTTGTCACAGCTTGATTTTAGGATTAGCCGCAGGGCGCTAGCCCACGGTTGGAGCGAAAAAAACCGAGGGCTAGCGTCCTGCGGCTAATTTGCCCAAATCCATTTTTTAGCTTTGAAAAGCACTAGGTTTTTCCTCCCCCAGCGAACATTACAGGAAGCTCACACTAGTCGAGCGAATGTAGTGCGATATTCAGGAGTTCATTAGCGATGAAAGGTATTATAACGCTCTGCGCCTTCGCGGGCTTACTTGGCGTGGCCGTCGGCATGGGATTGGCCCAGCGCGAGGATCAGCTCCCAGCAGCCTCGGGCGTAGCCTACGCCGTCCAACCCGCGACCGATGTTGCCATCAGGGGACCGAATCCTTGGACCGTACAGAGCGGTAAGGAACTGCCGCTTACCGACGAGGAGCAAACCAGTATTTCCGTCTACGAACATGCCAACCCCAGCGTCGTGAACATCGACACTCGTAGCGTCCAAATCGACCACTTCTTCGGCATGCAGCGTGAAGCCGAAGGGACGGGGTCGGGGGCCATTCTTGATCGCGAAGGTCACGTCATCACCAATTACCACGTAATTGATGGTGCCAACAAAATTGATATTACATTGGCTTCCAGTAAAACTTACCCCGCCGTTGTCGTGGGTGGGGACAAGGAGCAGGATATCGCAGTGCTAAAGGTCGATGCCCCAGCAGAGGAACTAGCCCCAATTACCCTTGGAAAATCCGATCACTTGCGCGTTGGACAGCGAGTCTACGTGCTCGGCAATCCTTTTGGCTGGGACGGTACGCTTAGCACGGGCATCGTCTCAAGCCTGAACCGCAACCTGCCAAGCCGAGTTCCAGGCCGCATGATGGAGGCGCTCATTCAGACCGACGCGGCCATGAATCCCGGCAATTCCGGGGGTCCGCTCTTGAACACGAGTGGACAGGTGATTGGCATGTGCGTGGCGATTGCCACAAAAGTCGGGCAAAACGCCGGGGTTGGTTTCGCAATTCCCATTGATCGTATCAAAAGTATCGTGCCCGAGCTGATCTCGAACGGTCGGATTGTGCGTGCGGATATCGGTATCACCCATGTGATGGAAACCGAGACCGGTTTGGTGATCGCTCGCCTCGATCCCAAGGGCCCCGCGGCGCAGGCCGGGCTCCAGGGTTTTCGTCGCACCGTGCAGCGGCGTCAGCAAGGAGCGCTCATTTACGAAACCGAAAGCTGGGACCGTACCCAAGCTGACCGCATCTTGGCCGTGGACGGCGAGCCCATGAAAACGGGCGTGCGTTTCCGCGACAAAATTTGGGAACACAAACCCGGCGACGTTGTGCGGCTCACGATTTTGCGCGACGGCCGACAACAAGAAATCGACGTCACGCTAGGAGCCGACTGAAACAGCGCAAAAAAAAGCCCGGGGATAGCAATCCCCGGGTCGCCCTCAGTTTAAGGCAGCTAAGAGTGTCGCTATGATCACGGAGCCGGCGTTTGAGCGGCTTCATTAGCCGCTTCGTTGGCTTCGGCTGCTTCTTCATTAGCATCCTCTTGTTCTTCGGCCTTCTCTTCGTTAGCGTCTTGTTGAATCTCGGCCTTATCCTCATTAGCTTCTTGTTGAGCATCAACGGCCTCTTGCCGCTGCTCGACGGCATCTTCTCTGGCGCTATCGCAGCCGATGGCCAGCAAACAGATCGTTAACATGGCGAGTAAGTGTGAAAACTTCATTTGTGGACCCCTTTATTGTTGTAGGGAGGGAAACCGACGCGGTGGCACAGTTGCCTAGTGGAACACCCACCACGGATTCATCAATCCTTAATGATACACGCGCCAGCTAGTGAAATACCAGATAATCGCAGCTAAACTCCGTTAATAAAAATCTAGCTTGCTGGGGGGTTAGTCACAAACCGCGAAGCTTATCTCACCCAAAAACTCAGCGTAGATTGACCCTTACGATCACTACGACTAAATTCAGGCGTAGGTCTTCTGCTCGCTCTAAATCGCGGATTCTACCCGTGAAACTGCCCTCCCATTCTCTGATTGCCGATTTCCTGTTCAAATTCGCGGGTGTGCTCTCCGCTGTCTCGGTGGCTATCGCGACGATCGGCATCCCCTTGCCCATTCCCTTTGTCAAGGACACGAGCGAGCAATTTCCCTGCATGAACTGCGGCTGTGGCTGCGTAAATGCCGAGATGTGCTGGCGCGACTGTTGTTGCTTTACGAATTCCCAGAAGATTGCCTGGGCGCAGAAACATGGCGTCAGAGTTCCTGAATACTTGATCGCTCAAGCTGCCACGGAAGGCGATTCCCACGAGTCAGACGATCTGGAAAACTTAAAGCCTTGCTGCCGTGTACGAGCATTAGCCGCACGTCAGACTTCCTGTTGCAGTAAAGAATCGGCAAAACAAACCGACGCGCCGGCACTTGTGCCGGGCTTACTTGCCATCCACGCGCTGAAATGCCAGGGACATTCGCTGTCGCTCTCGCTGTTGCCCCCCTCGGTGCCGACCGACAAAGTCGGCACTGAATTACCGCTCCTGCCGCATGAATCCGTCTTGCTTTCAGAATCCCATCTCTATCGACCACCGTCCTTTGCCGTGATGGTCCCTCCGCCAGAATTTGCGGCACTCTAACTCCCCACTGCAAATTTCTGGTTTCTGAATCTTTGTCTGCTCGACATTGAGCAATGATGTTTCCGCATCATTTCACTCATCTTGCTTGAGTACGACAACTCTGAGAAAGGGGTAAAGACTCTCATGTCTTTGAAGAATCTTGCAGGCACTTGTGCCGCGATCCTTTGCGCTGCCAATACCGCTTGCGCCCATGGTCCACAGTTGCAAATCACGGCCACAGGCGGAAAAATTGTGACTGGGGATGTTCTGACCGACGTTTACGCGCCGCTCACGGCTCCCAAGTCGGTGTACGTGATGGAAGTGCTTGAATACCGCGACGTGTGGTACACACGCCCCGAGACGGTTCTCAATGGTCCACTTCATCCCACGGCACCGGGGCAACCAACCTATTACTCGGGTCCAGGGCTCGCTTTTGGCGTGGGCCACACCTTCGCTGAAGGAAGCGTGTTGTCGCTCAACTTTTCGGCGGGTTTGCAACTCTGGAATGGCACAAGCTTCAGCGATGCCGGCCCCGCTGAGCTGCAATACTGTCGTGGTGGATCAATCGGAATCTTGGGGCAACTCAACACTCCGACCGCTTCGATCACGACGACCGATGGCGGTCCTTCCGCAGCTTTGGCGTTTTCCGCGATTGCCTCCGGCTATACCGAAAGTGCTCACTCATCGGCACGACTACGTTTCCTCGGCGACGGCACGACAACCGTGGTTGGCACTGGCACGACCGCCAGTGAACCGGCCGATGGCATCTACCTGGCAAGCCTCGTGCTTTCCAGTAGCGACTCCCCGGTGGCAGATTCCGATCCGTATTACTTTGTCATGCACAAGGGAGTCCCCTGGTCGGACGTGGCCGCGGCGGTTGGGACACTTGATGTACCGAATTCCGCGGTGCAGGTGCTCGGTGTTCCCGAACCAGCGACTTGGCTGATGGTTTCGCTGGGATTGTTCGGCATCTTCGCTCGGCGGAGAGTTCTAGCATGAAACGCCAAAAAGCCTTTACCCTGGTCGAGCTGCTGATCGTGATCGCGATCATCGGCGTCCTCGTGGGCTTGCTTTTGCCGGCCGTGCAGAGCGCGCGGGCTTCCGCGCGCTCTGCGAGCTGCCAGAACAATCTGCGCCAGATCGGCTTGGCCTTGCATCAGTACTGCAATGCCCACGCCGGCGAATTTCCCGAGTGGTGGCACACGGACGGGGCCGACAAATCGTGGATTTATACGTTGGCTGTTCACTTTGAAAACGTCGATGGCTTGCGAATCTGTCCGGACGATCCGCTGTGGAAAGAACGTCTCGACGCCCGAGCCACGAGCTACGTGATCAACGATTATCTCGCAGCACCGGCCATTCCCGACGTCGTTCGCAACATCAACCAACTCACGGCGACAAGCAAATCGCTCGCCGTCTTGGAAATCTCGGATAAACAACCCGCCGAAGCGCAATACGAACACGCCCATGCTGCTCAGTGGTTCTCGCAACTTAACCGCGATTGGGGGCTCGTCGCATCGGCGGTGCGAAAAGACATCCAACTCAATCGACACTTCACGGCCTCGCATTATCTGTATCTCGACGGTCACGTCGAACTGATCGACGAAGCTCAAATTCTCGCTTGGATCAACACAAACTTTAACTTCGCCAAACCCGAATAATTAAAAATGAAAACCCTACTAGCGACTTTATCGCTGGCTTGCCTCTTCGCGAGCCACGCGCACAGCCACGGCACGGCTATTCGCGTGGATGTTGGCCCGGATGAGCGACTCGTGGTCAGCCATTCCGAGCCGAATGGTTTTCCGCCATCGATTTTCGGCGATGCCACCCCATTGGGAGATTTCTTCGAAATGACTGAGATCGACCCGTTCGGTTCGCTCATTCTTTGGGATTTGCCAGGCCTCGAAATCCTTGGCATGGACCCCATGAGTAATCTCTCCATCGAAGTGTTGGCACGCCCTGTGATTGGTTCACAACCCCCTG
>JBGTMM010000706.1:0-6520 GCA_041743635.1 Bythopirellula sp. | reverse complement strand
GAAGTGGAGGTGGGCGATACGTTGCGGGTATGGGGCGGCGACGCGGTGAATTTCAGCGGCGGCGTGCTATCGGCCGCGACCATCCAGCACACCGACGGCGGAACGTTCAGCTTCACCGGCGGCACGCTCCACGTGACGACGTTCAACGGCAATCTGGTCAACGCCGGCGGAACGCTGGCACCGGGCGCGTCGCCGGGCACGACCACCATCAACGGCAACTATACGCAGAACGCCGGCACGCTCGAAATTGACCTCGGCGGCACTGTGGCGGGTGAGTTCGATGAGATCAGCGTCACCGGCAACGTGTCGCTCGACGGAGGGCTCGACGTAAACCTGTTCGGTGATTTTACGCCTAGCGTCGGTAATTCATGGGAAATCCTCGATGTCGGGGGCACACGCAGCGGTGCATTTGCCGGACTGGCCGAAGGAGACGCAATTGGCAATTACAGCGGCACGATCCTCAGGATCACCTACGCCGGCGGCGATGGAAATGATGTGGTCATTAACGCGTTCGCTGGACAGGCAGGCGATTTTGATTTCGACGGCGACGTCGATGGCCGCGACTTTTTAGCGTGGCAGCGGGGTGGATCGCCTACTCCGTTTAGCGCGGGCGATCTGGCCGATTGGCAAGCGGAGTACGGTGGCGGACCTTTGGTCGCGGCGAGCGTGGCCGTGCCGGAGCCGACCGTATTAGCAAGTTGTTTCCTAGCCTTGATTTGTGTGATTTTAGGCCGCCGCCGAGGGTAGTTTCACCCTGATAAAAATCTGCTTGCTTTTGCCTCGGTTGGAATCGACAATACGGGGACTTCGCGGTGCCGAGGATGGCTTAGCGAAGTGCGATGCTGCGCGCTTCCGCGTAACGTCGCCGTGCCTCACGTCGCTTGATGATCTCGCGCGAATTTCTCTGCACACCGATTTTGGAGAAACCACCATGTTTATGCGCGCTTTTCTGTTTGTCCTTTTTACACAGCTGCTAGTTGGATTCAACCGGGCCGATGCCCAGCCTAGGTTGGTCGCCCGGACCGACGGCGGAGCCCCTGGGCTCGCCGCCGTATTCAACGGCTTTGACGCGCCCGTGATCAATGGCAGCGGAACGGTGGCGTTCGGTGGTAGTGCCAGAGATGGCGCATTCAATTTCACGGATGGCCTGTGGTCGGAGGGGGATGGCCTCGGACTCTTGCGGGCAGTGGCCTTAGAAGGGGACACGGCGCCAACCATAGGATCGCTCGCCTTCACTGGTTTCACTGACCCTGAGCGGAATTATCTGTTTAACGATCTGGGAGACGTGACATTCCTTGGCGAATTAACAGGTTTCATTCGCGCGATCTACACGGACCGCGAGCGATTTGTTGGTCCACCGCTCTTGGAGATTGCCCGTGAGGGCCAACCGGCTGTCGATACCGATGCGGGTCGCACTTACAACGGCTTCGATTTTGTCTCGATGGCTCACATCCATAGTGGAATCGGTTTTCGGGCATTGCTAGCTCCCGGTGATTCGCCCAATAATTTTCCCAGTGATTCCGTTTACAACGAAGGCTTCAATGTTGTCCTGACGAACGTGGCACAACTGCCCGACCCTGCGCCGGGAACTTCTCGACCTTTTCCGTTGGGACCAGGTCTGTTTACCGAATTTCGTCCCCCGACGATTAACGACTCGGGGCATATTGCCTTCAGCGCCTCGACCAATGCGGGGGCCAGTGTGGGTTCCATCGGTGCGGAGGGTATTTGGTCGACCTCGCCCGCCGGAACCTTGCGTGACGTGGCGCTCTCAGGCCAGCCTGCGCCCGGGACATCGACCACGTTCAGTACCATCTTCGGTCGCTTCAATCTGTACGATTCGATCCCTGTCATCAATGACGACGGGGACGTCGCCTTTTCCGCCACGCTCACCGGGTTAATTGCCGGAAATTTGCGGTTAGGGATTTGGGCAGAGCGCGATGGCGTTGTCGAGAAGGTCACCTTCGAAAGCGAAGCGGCACCGGGCACTGCCAGCACTTTCAACACACTCGATGAACCATTGATCGATTCCGCAGGACTCACGGCATTTACCGCCACGCTCGCGGACGGCAAAGACGGGGTCTGGCGCGAGACCGCGCCAGGCGTACTCGCGAAGCTTGCTTTGCAAGGCGAAGCTGCCCCTGGCACTTCGCTCAATTTCCAGAACATTACTGATTTAGCCATGAGCCGTACGGGTCACGTGGCGTTTCGCGCTCAACTGAGCGACTCTAGTAAGAATGCACTTTACGCAACTGACGCCGACGGCGTGCTTCAAAAGATCGTGGCCTCGGACGACATTATCGATCTCGACGGATCGTCGTTTCGCGTTAACAGTATTTTCTTCCAAGGCGTGACGGGAACAATCTCGGGAACGGCCGGGGGACTTGGCTCTGGTTTGAATGACGCGGGGCAACTGGCCGCCAACCTGTTCGGTGAAATACTCGATTCCGAATTGATGCCGACTGGTGAATTTCTTACAGCGGTTGTCGTTTTTGATGCCCCCGCCGTGATTCCCGACGCCGACTTCGACAACGATGGCGATATCGATGGCCGCGATTTTTTACTGTGGCAGCGGGGTGGATCGCCGAGTCCGTTCAGCGCGGGCGATTTGGCGTTGTGGCAAGCGCACTACGACGGCGTGCCGCTGGTTGCTGAGAGCGTGGCCGTGCCGGAACCAGATCCTATCGTGCTGATGTCTCTTGTGATCCTAACCGCTTGGCTCTACTGGAGCCGCAGCGCCCGCTATTTATTCCCCGTCCTGTAATTTGAAAGATCAGATCATGAGTTACATTCGGAGCGTTACTTTCATAAGCGTCGTATGTTGTCTGGCCCTGGCCGCCGGAGGAGCTCGCGCGGCGTACACGTTTACAAACATCGCCGATACCTCGGGGCCAATTTTTAGTTTCGGCGAACCGGCGATCAATGCCGAGGGCAAAGTCACTTTTCGTGCGGACCTTGATACGACCTTCAGCGACGTCATCTATCTGGCCCATGATGGCTTGATCACGACTGTCGCCAGTAATATTTCCAGCCAATTTCACTCATTCCCATTTCAAACCCCCGGCATCGACTCCGATGGCAAAGTTTACTTCGCCGCCAATCGCACGGGCCCCGCAGGTGGAGGTAATGGCATTTTTAGTGGCAGTGGAGGCGCGATTGATACCTACGCGGTGAGCAGTTCTCCCACCGGAATTACCTCCTTTGGGCGACCCTCGATAAGTCCCAATGGCCAACTCGCATTCCGGGGTTCGCACGTCGCAGTTCCGGGAGAGCCAGCCGATTTAGGTGTGTTTTTAGGCTTGACCCCCGTAGCAAGTAGCAGCGGACCTTTTCAGAATTTTGGCAACGGCAACTCGGAAATCGCCGTCAACGATAGCGGCGTGGTCGCTTTCACCGGATCTCTCGATTCCGAGGTCAGTGGTGTTTTCGTCGCGAGTGGCGGCTCGGTTGCCACGATCGCCGATACCACTGGTCAGTTCAGTAATTTTGTTCATTCTTCGCCGTCCCTCAATGCGGCTGGGACGGTCGTCTTCCATGCATCTTTGGATGTGGGCGGTGAGGGGATTTTCATGGGGTCCGCCGGCGGTTCGACAAGTACATTCATCGACAACAGCGGTCCCTTTAGTTCTTTTTCTCAGGTCGCTTCGATTAATTCATCAGGCGCGGTGGCGTTTGCCGCTCGACTCGACGCTGTCCCGATTGGCGGTAATGGCCTGTTCATCGGTCCGGATCCGGTCGCTGATAAAATCATCTTCTCCGGTGATCCGCTGTTTGGCTCAACCGCTCGGTTCCATTTTATTTCAAATGTCGCCATGAACGATGCCGGCCAGATCGCTTTCCGATACACGCTAGCCAATGACGTTAGTGGGATCGCCATGGCAACGCCTTTAATCGACTCGCCTTCGGGCGACTTCGACAACGATGGCGATATCGATGGCCGCGATTTTTTACTGTGGCAGCGCGGCGGTTCGCCCGATCCGTTCAGCGCCGGTGATTTGGCGTTATGGCAAGCGCAATACAACGGCGGACCGCTGGTTGCTGAGAGCGTGGCCGTGCCGGAACCGAGCGCGCTCGCCTTCTTAGCCTTTGCGTTTCTTTTTTCAGTCCGGCGACATGAGCACTAATTCCAGTCCTTCAAATCCATGCTGAACAAGGAATCGGTCTGATGATTTCAACGTCGTCCCGCTTTAGCATCCCTTGTCTGACAACTGCCTTAGCGGTGATTTCTTGTCCGGCGTGCTTCGCCGTCCCCGTCGCGGAAAGCGACTTCAACACCGATTCTGAGGGCTGGCTGGTGGCTGGTGACTCGGCCTCAGCGTCTCCGACGTATTTCGCCACGGGAGGCAATCCGACGGGGTTTGTACGTGGCACCGATCTGGCCGTGGGCGGCGTTTGGACTTGGGACGCACCGGCCAAATTCCTGGGCGACAAGTCGGGTTCCTATGGATTCCCGCTTACATACGACCTACGCATGCGAGGCAACGGCTCGCTGTTTGATGATAGCGATGTGACCCTCAATGGCGGGGGCCTCTCGTTGCACTTCGACCAAACTGCGTCCGTTCCCGCCGATGTTGCGTGGACTTCATATTCAGTGGTGTTAAGCGAATCCGCTCCTTGGCGCGTCGGCTCTCTCTCTGGTCCAATTGCGACCCAGGCCGACGTGCAGGCCGTACTCACGAACCTCACACGTTTACAAATTCGCGGCGAATTTATTACCGGACCAGATAACGGCGACCTCGATAACGTCGTTCTCAACGGCCTGCCCGAACCCGCCAGCGGCGACTTTGACAACGATGGCGACATCGACGGTCGCGACTTTTTGCGGTGGCAACGGGGTGGTTCGCCTACACCTTTTAGCGCGGATGACCTCGCCGATTGGCAGGCGGAATACAATGGCGGGGGACCGTTCACTTCCGCCCTCCGCCTTCCCCCTTCCGCCTTGAAGGTGGCCGTGCCGGAGCCGGGGGCGGTCATGCTTCTGTCCCCGGCAGTCGCTTCGACATTCGTCTTGATGCGCTCTTGTCGGAAACGTAAAATGGTGGCATGAGTTCAATCGAGTTTGTAACAGTGTTGCGTGGAGAGCCGACTTTAGTGCTGCCGCCCGAGGTTGTCGCGCGGTTGCCCAAATCTGGTCACGCCACGGTCGTCGTTCTTGTCGAAGATGGTAAGGGAGATAATGGCAAGGGAGATGGTGATACGGAAGACGCTGAGTGGCGGCGGGCGTCCTACGAGCAATTCATAAAAGACGACGGTTCGGAAGATGCCGTGTATGACAGCTATCCATGAAATTCGGTGACATTTACATTTGTCGCTTTCCATTCACCTCAGGCGACATCAGCAAACCTCGGCCTGCATTGGTTCTCTTTGATTTGGGACCAGACGTTGTGATTTGTCGGGTAACATCGGTCTCGCACTCGGGCGGGTTGGATATTTCGGTAGCAGACTGGGTCGCCGCAGGACTGGCCAAGCCCTCGGTGATCCGCTTAAATCGACTCGTCACCGCCGAGAAGACGTTGCTCGGAACCCGTCTTGGAGAACTCACCGCCGCAGACAAACAGTCCGTTCGCACAGCATGGAATGCCAAGATGATGCTTTAAATCGTCGATGGCCGCGACTTTTTGCGGTGGCAACGGGGTGGTTCACCCACTCCGTTCAGTGCGGGCGATCTGGCGTTGTGGCACGCGCAATACATCGGCGGTCCGTTCAATTCCGCTTTCCATATCACGGCCGCTGAAGCGGCCTCGCCGGTGCCGGAACCGAGCGTTTTGGTGCTGATGGTGCTTGCCTTGCCTTGCCTTTGCTGTGCCACAGATTCAGTTCTCTTTGAAGCTGCAATTCGCGGCCAGGATGAATACTTTTTCGATTTTTCAAGCGGTTTGGCCACCGATCGTCTATAGTGCGCACTACGTGTTGCCGCCGAATTTGTCAATTCACGTCGGTTGGAACACTATCACAGCGTCGCTTCTTGTGTCGCATCTTCGAAAGTAGGTGTTCTATGCCTCGATTCGTTCTACTGGTGGTCATCGTCTGCGCCGACTTATTGTCCTGGGTCAGACCGATTGACGCGGCTAACAAAACTTGGACCAATCCGGTGACCGGCTCATGGACCGATGGCACCAAATGGACCGGCGGCGTGCCGACTGCGTCGGACTCTGCCATCTTCAATCGTGCGGGCGCGTACACAGTGAACTTTTTCGCTGTTTTTCAGAATATTCAAAACGTTTCTCTCACGGCTGGAAACGTTACTTTTGAACGGATTACGAGCCCGGCCACGCTCAACGCCGACAACTACGAGTTGTACGTCAGTAACGGAACGCTGAATCTAGGCCAATCGCTGCCCGTCAACGTCACGGCGTTCCGTACGACTCTCTTCAACGGCACGCTGACGGTGAATGCCGGCAGTTTTCTTAATACTTTCGACCTCTATAACGACGGCGCGTTGCTGGTTGGCTCACCTCTCTATGGAACGGGCCAACTCAGCGTGTATGAGGAGATGATTGTCGGCAACTTCGGCATCGGCCAC
>JBGTMM010000705.1:0-2642 GCA_041743635.1 Bythopirellula sp. | reverse complement strand
CTTCAAAGCGATCCAGATCGCTTGCATCCGAAAGCTCTTGGTCATACTCAACACCATGATCAAAAACAACACTCCCTGGAAAAATATGGCAATTCACTGATCCGATCAGTTTCCTTACTTGACATTTAACACAGTCGCTCCATGGTGAATTTCTTAGCAGTTGCGTATACCGGCAAATCGCCGATAATGCCAGGATAATCATCACCATTTACGGAGGCCCGGCCATGATCCGCAATTTCTTCGCAGTCGTATTGATTTTTGCGTACGCGAGTATCGCTCACGCGGCCATCCAAACCAAAAACGTCGCCTACCAAGCGGGCGACATCGCGTGCCAAGGTTATCTCGCCTGGGACGACGCGGTGGAAGGCCCGCGCCCCGGCGTGCTGGTGGTCCACGAATGGTGGGGCCTTAACGATTACGCCAAACAGCGAACCGAGGAACTTGCCAAGCTCGGCTACGTCGCGTTCGCCGCAGACATTTATGGCGAGGGCAAAACCACGACCCATCCCGCCGACGCCGGCAAGATGGCGGGCGAAGTCCGCGCCAATGTCGACCAGTGGCGCACGCGCGCCCAAGCCGCTCTCGACGTGCTGAAAGAACAGCCCCAATGCGACAAGGAAAAACTCGCGGCTATCGGCTACTGCTTCGGCGGCGCGACGGCATTACAACTCGCTTACTCCGGCGCCGACCTCGACGCGGTCGCCACTTTCCATGGTGCCCTCCCCGCGGCGACGCCCGAAGAAGCGAAACAAATCAAAGCCGAACTGCAAATCAACCACGGGGCCGACGACCCGATGATCGGCGCCAACGCGGTTACCGCGTTCAAGAAACCGCTCGACGAGGCCGAGGTGGAATATAAATTCATCGCCTACCCCGGCGCGGTCCACAGTTTTACCGTTCCTAACGCCGACGAAGTGGGCAACCCCGGCATCAAATACAACAAAGAGGCCGACGAAAAATCCTGGCAGGCCATGCGGGAGTTGTTTGAGAAGACGTTGGGAGATTAGACTACAACATTCATCATTCACCTAGCCGGGGACACACTTGTCTCCGGGCCAGAAATACTTGACGTGGGCCCGGAGGGCGTGGCCCTCCGGCTAGGTTAGAAATCTCATATTTGCTTTGAACCGAAATAATGTACGACTTTTCTTGTGAACATTGTTCGGGAACAGTTCGCGAACGTCGAAGTGTTCGCGAGGCCATTCGTCACAAAGACGATTTTGTTATTCTCGAAGACGTGCCAATAGGGATTTGTGACATTTGCGGTTCACGCTATTTCGACGCCTCGGTTTTGAGGCGTGTTGCCGAAATTGGTCGTGGAACGGTTCCGCCTTTGAGAATTCTGCAAGTACCCGTGGATGCCTATTTGCCGGCTTCGTAAATTAAGCGTTTACGGCGACAGCCCATCCCGCGAACGCCCATTAGCAGCCCACCGACGACGAGCATGATCGCCGTGATCGGTTCCGGTATCGTTACCACCGCAAAGTTATTCAAACCGTTTGCCGAAACCGCTTGGTTTTCCTGTGTAGACGATCAGAAGATGATCGATGTGTTCGCTCGCTGAGACTTCAAACGACCAGGGTTGCCGATTCAGCAAGTAATCGACTCCCAAGGGACTGATGATACCGCTGTTAATTTGCCAGATTCGCGCTAATTCGCGTCATTCGCGGGCAAATACTCCGGCACCTTCCCCATCGCTGCATCCTCCGCGGCCCACAGATCGAGCTTGGCTTGAATGAACTCGATAATCGCCGCTTGCTCCGTGCCGCCGCGGCCTTCGACCTGCATCGGCGGGCCGAAGGCGAACCGAACCTTGCGCGCCGCGTCGATCCGGCCAAAGTCGGCAATCGGTTTTCCCATGCCCCAAGCGTCGGTCATGAGTGCCAGGGGCACAATCGGCACCCCCGCGCGACTCGCGAGCTTCACGCCAATCGAATTGAACCGGGCGGCATTGAATTGCGGCGATCTCGCACCCTCGGGAAAAATGATGAGCGAAGTCCCTCGTGCGAGCCGTTCCGCGCCACCTTCCATCATCAACTTGAAGTCTTGCCGTGGATCGGTCGTCGTCACTGCCACCGGATCGCGCGAACGCATCAAATGCTTGAAGATCGGATAATTTAAGAGGCTCGCCTTCACAACGAAAGTCACATGCTTGATCGGCTGCACAATCGCAGGCAGCACGGTCGTTTCCAGCGAGCTCATGTGATTGCCAACCACAAGGCACGGTCCATCGACTTGCCGCAGGTAATCCATCCCCGTGATCTCGAACTTCACGCCGACTTGTTCCAAGTGGCGGACCATCGCCAAGCTGCTCGCGGCCCAGGCGTCGTCGCCGTAGTTGCCGCGGCTAGCATGCCACGCACAGGCGAACGTGTAGCGGATGAATTGGAAGTGAAACGCGAGCGAAGGAAAGTTGCGAGCGAACCACCCGATTCTCAGGGGGGGAGTAATATAGCTATCGCCGGAAAAATCAATCTGCCTCATGCCACCTAGGATACCGAGGCCGCCACTATTACGAAAGTCGCCGCCACGGCACCAACTGCCTCAGCCGACCATCGCGCAGGAACAATCCCAACCAGACCAACACTCCGCCAATCACCGGACCGAAGAACGGATCATCAATCCGCACATGCGTGGCGGTG
>JBGTMM010000704.1:0-5253 GCA_041743635.1 Bythopirellula sp. | reverse complement strand
ACTGCGCCCGCGCTGAACGGCGCCGGCCAAACGGCGTTTAGGGCCTTTCTCATCGGCAGCGGCGTCGATTCCACCAACGACGGAGGTATCTGGTCGGAAGCTTCCGGCAACTTGGCGCTGGTGGCCCGCGATGGCGACCACGCCCCCGGCACGCCTATCGGCGTAAACTACGGCAGCGACGCCTTTACAGCAACTTTCAGTCGGCTCGTGCTAAATGACGCCGGGCAAACCGCATTTTTTGCTAACCTCACCGGTAGTAACGTGAATTTTTCCAACGACCGAGGCATCTGGTCGGAGGGTTCCGGCAGCCTGGCGTTGTTGGCCCGCGAAGGGAGCCAAGTCCCTGGCACCTCTAGCGGCGTGAACTTCTACGAAGATTCGTTTGTGTCGTTCAGTTCCCCCGTGCTAAACGACGCCGGCCAAACGGCGTTTATCGCCCACCTCACCGGCGTCGGAGTGGATGGTACCAACAACCGTGGCATTTGGGCGACCGATCGGGCCGGCGACTTGCAGCTCGTTGCCCGCGAGGGCGACCTGTTGGAAGTTGCGCCCGGCGACCTCCGCACGATGAATTCCCTAGTTTTTGTTCCCCAAATTTTCGATTTCAGCACGGGTAACAGCGACGGCCGGCCCAGCGCGTTCAACAACCGGGGCCAACTCGCCTTCTCGGCCACGTTCACCGACGGCACCTCCGGCATCTTCGTCTCCAACCGTGTAGCCGTGCCCGAGCCAAGTACGCTGCTGCTACTCGGCTTGACAACGGCTGGAGTGTTGCTGCGGCGAAGGCGTTGATTCCGAGTTCGAACGAGTTTGATTAGCCCAAATACGGAGGTTTACGTGCTACGGGTCTGAGAGGCAAGCAACTCGATGGCCTCCTTGACAGTAATAATCCATACATTCTTGACCTGCTTGAGGTTGAGCAAATGGCCTTTGTCCCCGGTCACCAGATTGCTGGCGTTCCCGGCAATAGCAGTTGCCAGAATTAAGTTGTCGCTCTTGTCGGCGGAAGCATCCACATGGGGCAACTTTTCGGCCAAACTCGCCAAACTACGAAGGTTCGCTATAAGTCGCGCCGCTTGTTCGGGGCGGATGAAGCGTCGAAGCTTTTCGTAGGCGAGGACTCGCTCCACCTCATCTAGCTGTTCTGGCGACGTCACGAGAGTGAATTCGCCGGCTTCCCAACGCTGGAGGAGTTGATCCGGCAATCCGCCGGGGTTGATGAGAGCGGATACCAATACGTTTGTATCAAGCACCATTCGCATTGGGAAACGTCTTTGTGCCTTGGTTACGAACGGCCTCTACCGCTTCATCAATCAGTCGGTCTAGCTCCTCTGGATCGACGCCGGCATTTTGACGTTTCACCTCGCGAACTGTCTCAAAGAATAATGCCCGTTGCACTGTGCGGTCGATGTATTGCGAAATATCGCCGTTTTCACCTCGCTTGGCGAGCAAAGCTCGCACATCTTGTATGGTCTGGTCAGGCAGTTCAATTTGCATCGCGTAAGCACCTCCGTTTCATAAAGGATATCACGACATCCAGCGGGCGTCAAAAATGATCGCAATTGCTGAAGTCCACGGCCAGATTTTGCGAGGATGACCCCAATCTGCTCGAACCACTATTGAGCTTTGTCTCCGAAATGCGCCCTGGCATGCCGCGGGAATTAACGTTGCTTCAAGCGAATCCCAACGACCGGGCCCTAATCGCGGCCATCACCTCGGGCAGCGGATACTCGATGATGGGAACCCCTTGCGCCGCCACTTCGTTGAGCCGCCGCCAGCCGCGCGTGAGTAGCGTTTCTTGTTGGCGAACAAACGCCAAGTCGAGCTTGCGTTTGTCAAAAGGGCCCTCACGAAAGACCGGTGGAAAATCGTCGGCCACGATGTACTGGGCGAGTTCGGGATTGCAGCGAATGTGCCGCTCGGGGGTCGTGTGCAACACCTCGGGATCGAGCATCCCCACGATATAGCGCAGGTAAAGATCGCTGTCGGTGAGCAGCGCGACATCTTGGCCGCATACGTCGCAGAGATAACCTTCGTCGCATTTGGCCATGTGAATACCAATTGAAATACAAAGCCGCGACCGTTGGTCGCGTAAACTCCGCGACCAACGGTCGCGGCTTTGTCAAAATCCACGGCTGACAGCTATAATTCCAACACATCGTTCATGCCGTAGAGGCCCGGCGGTTTGTTGACGACCCAATCGGCGGCGAGCAGGGCCCCTTGAGCGTAGCAATCGCGATTCGAGGCGGTGACCGTGAGCTCAATCGTTTCTCCCAACATGCCGAATACCACGGTGTGCTCACCCGCATTATCGCCCGTGCGGAGGGCATGGTAACCGATCTCGTTACGCGGGCGCTGACCTGGCCGGCCGGAACGTCCGTGAATGTGCGACGATTGGCCCATCGCATCGGCCACAATCCTGCCAAATCGCAAAGCCGTGCCGCTGGGGGCGTCTTCCTTGAAGCGGTGATGACGTTCGATGATTTCCACGTCGACCCCTGAAGGCAAGTTGCGGAGCGACTTCGCGGCGACTTCGGTGAGTTTCATCAGCAGATTTACCGCGGTACTCATGCTGGGGGCCCACACGATTGCGATTTTCGTCGCCGATTGGCGAATAAATTCATCTTGGTTCGCATCGAAACCGGTGGTAGCGATCACCATCGGTTTCTTGAATTCGAGGCAATGCGTA
Organism: Bythopirellula sp.; assembly: GCA_041743635.1. Lineage (GTDB taxonomy): Bacteria > Planctomycetota > Planctomycetia > Pirellulales > Lacipirellulaceae > Bythopirellula. Next base: position 2,564 of record JBGTMM010000704.1, on the reverse strand, counting down.
ATCGCGGCGATGGCGGCGTCGGGAACGGAAAAGTCGATGACCACGTCGGCATCGGATTCACCCACCACCGAAAGTGGCACGCCGAGTTGGCCCACGCCGGCGAGTAAACCCGCGTCTTGGCCGAGAGCGGGGTGTGTGGCCGATTCGAGGGCCGCCACAATTTGGTAGCGGCTTTCTCGGCTAGCCACCGCGATCACGCGTTGACCCATGCGTCCCGCGGCACCATGAACGGCAATTTTCATTGTTTTGCCTGCGTGCTTCAAAAAATCAGTTAGTGACAGAAGAAAGTGGTTCGACCGCGGTCACATGCAGCAACGAACAAATCTTGAATTCGGCCGGCACTCCATCATCCTCGATATCAATTCCAACAAGCAAATCCGATTTCGTAATAAGAGCCATTTCAGGATGTCGAACTTCATATGATTGTCCGCTCGACATTACGACACGAAATGGCTTGAACGGGCGTTCTTTTAGTAGGTTGCGAAATGTTTGAACAGTCATTTGAGAATCCTCAACAGCGGAAAATTAGCTATTCAATTGTATCGCGCGAACAATCTCGTCAAGATCGTTCGCCACGGCGACCGCGCGGTTGGCGAACTCGGCCCGTTGGACACCACGGCTGCCGAGCACCCGATTAAATTCGTCCTGATCGGTCGTGTGATAAGCCACGGTTGCGGTGGGGTCTTTGAGTTGATGGCCCGTGAGAATGCAGACCACGCGCTCCGAGGGAGCAATCACCCCTTCGGCACGCAGCAGCTTGGCTCCGGCGACGCTTGCAGCACTAGCCGGTTCGCAGCCTAAGCCGCTCGCCCCGACTTGCGCCTTGGCATCGAGAATCTGTTGATCGGTCACTTCCCGCACCACGCCGTCACAGAAGTCGAGCGCCCGCAGACATTTTTGATAATTGACCGGACGATTGATTTCGATCGCGCTGGCAATGGTCGAAGCGCGGCGGTGGTCGCGGTCTAGCTCTTGGTAATAACCATGAGCCGCTTCGTTGTCGATGCGGCCGCCATTCCAGCGCTGTCCCCGGACTTCAAACAGTTGATGGAGCGTGTTGGCTCCCGCCGCGTTGATGATCGCTAGCCGAGGCACGCGGTCGATGAGGCCGAGTTCCATCAGTTCCATGAAAGCCTTGCCGAAAGCGGAACTGTTTCCCAAATTGCCACCGGGGACGACGATCCAGTCGGGGACTTCCCAGTTAAGGCTCTCCAGCACGCGATACATGATGGTCTTCTGACCTTCCAGCCGGAAGGGATTCACGCTGTTGACCAGATAGATCCCCAGTTGCTCGCTGACTTGCTGGACGCGCATCATGGCATCGTCAAAGTCACCGGCAATTTGCAACGTGAGAGCCCCATAATCGAGGGCTTGCGAGAGCTTGCCGTAAGAAATCTTGCCTGACCCGATGAAAATAATGGCCTGCATCAGTTTGCTCATGCCGCAATACAGGGCGAGCGACGCGCTCGTGTTGCCGGTCGATGCGCAGGCAGCCCACTTGGCACCGATGGTGTGGGCATGAGTGAACGCGGCAGTCATACCATTGTCTTTGAAGCTGCCGGAAGGATTCATCCCCTCGTACTGCAAAAACAATTGGCCGGGGTTCATGCCAACATATTGGGCCACGCCATCCGAAGAGGAGAGCGGAGTTTGGCCTTCACCAATAGTCACAATGCTTTCAGCGGGAGCAAACGGCAACAGATCGTGGAATCGCCACACGCCACTGCGGCAAAGCGGGTCGTTGCGACGTGACCATTTTTTTTCAAACTCACGCAGCGAACTTGGCACGGGCAGGCGATCCCAGTCGTAGACCACATCCAATAGGCCTCCGCACTCGCCACACGCGATACGGACCTCGCCCACGTCGTAGGTCGTGCCACAATCGGGTGCCAGACAACGCTGAAATGCTTGATCCGAGGTCGCCACATAAACTCCGCAAACAAATTGCGCACAACTCTATCGGCAGCACCTCGGGAGCCGTGCGAGAAAAGCCGCTGATTTCGCAGGCTGCGGAATCATCGGCAGAAATTGCCCACCGATTTACGGTAAGCTTAAAGAGCAAAACAACTTAGTGTCAGTTTAATGTTGCTGGTGGTGGGCTGCAACTGAACACGTGTGTGAGAGCTGCTTTGCTGCTTTTTACACAGAATCCCTCTGATTCCCGCAGTCGTTTAAACATTCGTAGGTCTTTGCAGTATTGCGAAATGTGACTTGAAACGGACCACAACTAACGGCAGGGGGCACAATTCTCAGACCAAGCCTGGGCTAATCTGGTCGCAAACCATTGCCACTACTTGGGTTAAAGCAATGATTGGCTTGCCACAAACGTTTGACGCGCGGATTTCGGCCTATTAAAATAACGGGTCTGGTCTCTATCACAGAGCGCATGCTGAGAGTTGCTTACCTCGGAGACTGACGATGAATTCCGTTGACTTGAAACTATACAAAGAACGTCTCCTGCTGCTGCGTTCGCGGCTTCGTAACGACGTGACTTCCATGACCGACGCCGCTCTGCATGCTGATGGCTCGGAAAGCTCAACGATGCCAATTCACATGGCGGAATT
>JBGTMM010000703.1:0-1551 GCA_041743635.1 Bythopirellula sp. | reverse complement strand
CGGAGTTGTTCGACCAGCAGCGTTCGCCCCGCGGGGAGTTGGGCGCGGCGGACGCTGCGCTCGAGGGCGGGGCGAATGCGCACCCGCCCTAGCCCCTCGCTTGCGCGAGGGGCTAGGGCGGGTGATACTATTTCTTGATTGCCGATGAGGTCGAGCAGTAAATGAAACGGCCAATCTTCGACGTGCAGTTGCAGCTGCTTGCTGGCCGTGCGCGCGAGTGGCGTGGTGCCGAGCGGTTGTTGACAATCGAGGGCCACGCTCAGGCCAAAGTCGTCAAACACTTCGGAGACTCGCGTGGCAATATCGTGGACCGAGGGAAAGACGACCGCGATCTCGTCCGGACTAGCGGTGCCCGCGAGCAGCAGTTCCTTGATCCGTCGGGCGATCACGCGGATTTCCCCCTGCACGCTGTTCGCTGCGAGAACGGCGAGACCCGTTGCGGAAAAAATAGTTCTGACCCCTTTTACACGGAACAGTTCGCGCTCGACGAACTGTAGTCCCGCCGACGGATAATGCGTCTCGCTGGCGGTTTCGCGCTGCAACTGGGGAAACGACTTTTCCAAGATTGCCAGGGTCCGCGTCGGCTTGTCAAACAACAAATCGCGCGGCTGCTCGGCACTCGCATGATCGGCGGGCAGCGTGATGAGCATTTCGTCGCAGCGTTTGGCCAGCAGCCGTAAGAGGTCGTGTTGGGCCGTGGTGAAATCGGCAAAGCCGTCGAGCACGATCAGGCCAAAGCGGAACTCCTCTCCCTGACGGGAGGGGCTCGCCTGGGAGGGGGATTTTTTATCAAGTTCTTCGCGGGCGGCCCAGAAGCGGCCTTCGGCGTCATAGAGGCCGTGCGTGTGCAGGTGCTGTTGATACGCCGCATTAATGTCCGCGAAATCGCGGTCACGATCATCGCGCACTCGCTCGCGGAATTCTTCGGCCCACACGTCGCGGCGCTTGAGGTCGGCGACTGCCTCGCTCACTTGCCGCGTGAAGCCGGTCGAACTCGCGACGGCCGGAAAATGCCGCAGTTGGTTTTCCGCGACGAGCTGACGAATGAGCTGGGTGAGAATCCGCAATTTCTCGAGTTGGCCAATGGCACGAATCCGCCGCTGGCCGCGGGAGATGATTTCCTCGGCAAGTCTGGCGAAGGTGGTGGTATGCGGCATGAGGAGGGCGCCATCGGCCGCCATTGCCAGGCGGTCGCGAACGTCGTTGATCGCCGACAGGGTGGGGCCAATCCAGACGCCGGCGGGCTGAGTCGGGTCGTCGAGCCAAGCGGCGAGAAACTGGCGGTAGCGCACCAAAGCAAGCTCTGTCTTACCCGCTTTCGCGGGGCCGAGGATCACATTGACCGAGCTGGTTGGCACTGCGCGTGGTTGTCCGTAGGGAAGTGGGGACCGGACCGCGACCAGTCCAAACCCGTCGTGAGGTAATTCCCAGCTAGATTACCCGATTTCGCGCCGCGAGTCGTCCAAGGAATTGACAACGTAAGTCATTTTCGCGTAAACTATTAAGGTCTAGCAATCCGTGCGGCCCCACCATCCTTTTATAGGGGGCAGG